>CBDTXL010000010.1:0-41408 GCA_965364435.1 uncultured bacterium | reverse complement strand
CTGTAAACCAGCGTAATTCTAGCTCGGCGTCTTCGTCTTCCAGAATTTCAATTAAAGGTGCGATCGCGGACTCACCCAGCTTGGGAAACACCTTTGCCACTTCCCAGCGTTCTTGAAAATCACCGGCGTTGAGGACATCCAACGCTAGGTTCAGTACCTGCTCTAAATCAGTATCATTCAGTGGCGCTGACCCTGCATCGGTGTCTGTGGTGTTCTTCCCAAGGGGTAGTTGTTGCAGGTATTGACTGACCAATGACCAATTCCCCTGCTGTGCAGCAGCAGCAGCTTGTTCTAGAACCTTTGACATGATTTGATTTTTTTTCATGAGGTCTGATCACAGCGTAGTCATCCCAGTTCTATTACTGATGCTTCTCTCTTCAGGCGATTTAACACTGACCAGTGACCAAGGTTGTCGCGGATGAGAGCGCGATCGCTCACCTGATTTTACATAACTTCAACTTTATTTACATTTCTTTTCCATTTTCGCCCTCGGCTTTTGGACAAGACTGGGTTGATTTGAACGTTTTTTCACATCTTTGCTTTAACTGCATCACCCATAAGGATGAATAATCCCTGTTCAAAAAACCTTTTATGTAAAAAATGCATAAATTCTATGCAGTTTCTTCATAGTTAGAAATATTGTGTAACTTAATATACAAATTCTACCATTGAGCGCACATAACCTTATCAGCAAAGAGCAATAGAATCAGCGCTCTGGACGACCTTTCCGGCAGTTGAGCGCTAAGCACCAAGGATAAACAAACCTATGACAAGCGCAACTAAGCCAGCGGCGAGCCTAAATAAATTTGAAAAATTCAAAGCCGAGAAAGATGGCCTTGCAGTTAAGGCAGAATTAGAGCATTTTGCCCAACTCGGCTGGGAAGCGATGGATGAAACTGACCGAGAGCATCGCCTCAAGTGGCTGGGAGTCTTTTTCCGCCCCGTCACTCCCGGTAAGTTTATGTTGCGGATGCGTATACCGAATGGCATTCTCACCAGCACTCAACTGCGGATACTCGCCGAGGTCGTGCAACGCTACGGTGAAGACGGCAATGCCGATATCACCACCCGGCAAAATATTCAACTACGAGGCGTCCGAATCGAAGATATCCCAGCTATTTTCAGCCGATTTGAGTCAGCAAGTCTGACCTCTGTGCAATCGGGGATGGACAACGTCCGCAATATCACGGGTTCTCCAGTTGCTGGGATTGATGCGGCTGAGTTATTTGATACGCGGGAGTTGGTGCAGCAGGTTCAAGACATGATCACCAACAAGGGTGAAGGCAACCCAGAGTTTACCAACCTGCCCCGGAAATTCAATATTGCGATCGCAGGGGGTCGTGATAACTCCGTCCATGCTGAAATCAACGACCTTGCCTTTGTCCCCGCCTACAAAGATCGGGCAGGCACGGGGGCACCGCCCGTACTAGGCTTTAACGTCATTGTCGGTGGCTTCTTCTCTGCCAAACGCTGTGATGCCGCGATTCCCCTCAACACTTGGGTAACTCCTGATGATGTCGTTGATGTGAGCCGCGCCGTCTTAGAAATCTACCGTGACCACGGACTGCGGGCAAATCGGCAAAAAGCGCGGCTGATGTGGCTGATTGATGAATGGGGCATCGAAAAGTTTCGGGCTGAGGTAGAAAATTACCTGGGGCGGAAACTGCAACCGGAAGCTGAAAAAGACGAATTCGACTGGGATAAGCGCGACCACATTGGCGTCTTTCCCCAAAAGCAACCAGGACTAAACTACGTCGGTCTACACATCCCCATCGGACGCCTCTATGCGCCGGATATGTTCGACCTGGCACGAATCGCTGAAGTCTATGGCAGTGGGGAAATTCGCTTCACGGTTGAGCAAAACGTAATCATCCCGAATGTTCCCGATTCTCGCTTGGGCACTTTCCTCGCGGAACCCTTACTACAGCGGTTTTCCATCAACCCAGACCCTCTGACGCGAGCTTTAGTTTCTTGCACAGGCGCTCAATTTTGCAACTTTGCCTTGATTGAAACGAAAAATCGAGCCTTGGCAATGATCAAGGAACTCGAAGCGGAACTCTCGCTATCGCGTCCGGTGCGGATTCACTGGACAGGTTGTCCCAACTCCTGTGGTCAGCCGCAAGTGGCAGATATTGGTTTGATGGGTACCAAGGTACGCAAAGATGGCAAAGCTGCCGAAGGTGTCGATCTTTATATGGGTGGCAAAGTCGGCAAAGACGCCCAGCTGGGTAACTGTGTACAAAAGGGCATTGCTTGCGAAGACCTGAAACCAGTGTTGCGAGATTTACTCATCGAACAGTTTGGAGCAAGACCTCGCCAGGAGATGGTAGTTTCCTCCTAAATTAAGCCAGCTAACAGACACACTCGCCAGGTGCATCTTGACTTCCCAGTCGCAGTGCGGCGGTTAGAGAAATCCTCAAACCTAATCAGTAAAACCATTACAAACCAGCAACCAGAATGACAAAGTTTACCAGACGGCAATTCATCATCACCGCAGGCGCTGCCACTGCTGGCTCTGTGTTAGCCCACGGTTGTAGCACTGGTCCCGCCACGCGATCGGGCGCTAGCAGCTCAGCTGCTGATAGCGCACCAGTGGCTAAGCTCGACCCCCCGGAAGTTAAAAAGGCGAAGCTGGGATTCATTGCCCTGACTGATGCTGCGCCGCTGATTGTTGCCTTGGAGAGGGGTTACTTCAAGAAGTACGGCATGGATGAGGTTGAGGTCGTTAAGCAAGCGTCTTGGCCTGTCACCCGTGACAACTTGGAACTCGGTTCTGAAAAGGGTGGCATTGACGGGGCGCATATTTTATCCCCCATGCCTTACTTGATGTCCTTGGGCAAAATCACCAAGCAGCCAGTGCCCATGTATCTACTGGCGCGGTTGAATACCAACGGTCAGGCAATTTCTGTTGCCAATAGCTACAAAGACCTGAAAATTGGCGCAGATAGTAAAGGTCTAAAGGAAGCTTTCGCCAAAGGCAAATCTTCGGGGAAAGACCTCAAGGCAGCAATGACCTTTCCTGGTGGCACCCATGACCTCTGGATGCGCTACTGGTTAGCAGCCAATGGTATTGAACCAGAAAAGGAGATTTCCGTTGTTCCCGTACCACCTGCCCAGATGGTTGCAAATATGAAAGTGGGCAACATGGAAGCCTTCTGTGTTGGAGAACCGTGGAATGCACAGCTGGTTAATCAAAAGCAAGGCTATACTGCCCTAGTTACGGGAGAACTTTGGAAAGACCATCCTGAAAAAGCGCTGACGATGCGTGCGGATTGGGTCGATAAAAATCCCAAGGCAGCGAAGGCAATCTTAGTGGCGGTGATGGAAGCGCAGCAGTGGTGCGATAAAGCAGAAAACAAAGAGGAGATGATCAAAATTATTTCTGGACGCCAGTGGTTGAATGTTCCAGAAAAAGACATTATCGAGCGCTCCAAAGGCAAGATTGACTATGGCACTGGGCGGGTTGAAGAGAATAGCCCTCTGTTGATGAAGTTCTGGGCAGATAATGCCTCTTTTCCCTACAAGAGCCACGACATTTGGTTTTTGACAGAAGACATCCGCTGGGGCTATCTTCCTCCTGATACAAAGGTGAAAGAAATTGTTGATAAAGTAAACCGCTCAGATTTGTGGAGAGAAGCAGCCAAAGCGCTTGGTGTTCCGGAGGCACAAATTCCTAGTAGCGATTCCCGTGGTGTTGAAACATTCTTCGATGGCGTCAAGTTTGACCCCGAAAAACCAGAGGACTATTTGAAGAGCCTCAAGATTAAGAAAGTCTAGTTAGTAGTTAGGAGTTAGGAGAAATCCCTAAAGACCTATCCGAAAAGTAGGTTTAAGAGATTTGAAACCACAGATAAACACAGATGAACACAGATATTTATTCTAGTGACGTCCGTGCCTAGGATTTTTTGGATAGGCTCTAATTGCATTGTTCTCCATGATTGAAGATTAACTGACTGCTCTTCACTAGCCTCTAATACCAAATCCGCATCTATAACCCCTCTTATCTTCTTATCTCCTCTTATTCTTTACTCTGCGAACTCTGAGCCTCGGTGGTTCGTTAAAAAAAGAGGGTATTTAACCCGGATTTCGTATAACTCCTAACGAACCACTCTTTGCTCCAACCCACGCTTATTTTGGAAATAAAATGACAACCCAGCTTGAGAGTCGTCGTCAACGTAAAGTTCGCCAGAATTCTCCACTTGCTTTCATCCAGAAGCATTCGCCAAAAATCATCCGTCCGCTGGTTGCGCTCGCGATTTTTCTTGTAATCTGGCAAGTTCTCTGCCTCAGTCCCACCTCAAATTTACCCAGTCCCCTCAAAGTCTGGCAGGAAACCTGGGACCCTCTGATTATTAAACCCTTCTTTGACAATGGCGGTACAGATAAAGGATTAGGATTACAAATCGCCGCCAGCTTGGGACGGGTGGCAATCGGCTTTTCTCTCGCTGCGATTGTTGGGATTGGACTAGGGATTTTGGTTGGCAGCAATCAATTTATGTATGACGCTGTAGACCCGATTTTTCAGGTTCTGCGAACCATTCCTCCTCTAGCTTGGTTGCCCATTTCTCTAGCAGCGTTTAGCGATAGTCAACCTTCAGCAATTTTTGTAATTTTCATTACAGCAATTTGGCCAATCATTATTAACACTACAGTTGGCGTCCAACAAATCCCCCAAGATTACAAAAATGTTGCCAGAGTGTTGCGGCTATCTCGCCAAAAGTACTTCTTCAAGGTTTTATTTCCCGCAGCGGTTCCTTATATCTTCACGGGCTTACGAATTGGTATCGGCTTGTCATGGTTGGCAATTGTCGCTGCTGAAATGCTAGTCGGCGGTGTCGGCATCGGCTTCTTTATTTGGGACGCTTATAACAGTTCCCGACTCAGTGAAATTATCCTAGCGCTGATTTATGTCGGTGTAGTTGGTTTACTGCTGGACAGGCTGGTAGGTTTCGTCGCATCCAAAGTTGTCCCAGAAGAACAGAAATAGTCATCAGTCCCTAGTCATTAGACCTCTTGCACACAGTCTATCGAAACCAACAGAAAAATCCGATTTAATCTGTGTTCATCTGTGGTTCCAAATCCTAAATTCGGATTTTTGTAAGAGGTCTATTAGTTTATTGCCAATGACCAATAACCAATAACCAATGACCAATAACCATGTCTGTATTTGTTGAAGTAGACCACGTCGATCGCGTATTTCCACTGCCAAATGGTGGGAGCTATGTGGCGCTGAAGAATATTGAACTGAAAGTTCGACAGGGCGAGTTTATCTCCTTAATTGGACACTCTGGCTGTGGCAAATCCACCCTGTTGAATATCATTGCGGGTCTGGATAAAGCCAGTCGTGGCGGCGTCATCCTGGAAGGACGGCAGGTGACCCAACCGGGTCCCGATCGCATGGTCGTTTTCCAGAACTACTCTCTACTCCCTTGGCTCACTGTCCGCGAAAACATCGCTTTGGGTGTGGACGAAGTGATGGGACATCGACCAGCGGGTGAGCGTAAAGGCATTGTTGAACATCATATTGATTTGGTGGGGCTACGGGCAGCGGCGAAGAAGCGACCCGGTGAGCTTTCGGGGGGGATGAAACAACGGGTAGCGATCGCACGCGCCCTAGCCATTCGCCCGAAGTTGCTACTCTTGGATGAACCGTTTGGGGCATTGGACGCCCTGACACGCGGCGGCTTGCAAGAGCAGTTGATGAAAATCTGCGAAGAAAGCAACGTCACCTGCATCATGGTGACTCACGACGTGGATGAAGCCTTGTTGCTATCTGACCGGGTAGTGATGCTGACCAACGGACCAGAGTCGCATATTGGGCAAATAATTGACGTAGAAATTCCTCGACCGCGCCAGCGTATGGAGGTGGTGAATCATCCCAGCTACTACAGCTTGCGAAATGAGATGATTTACTTCCTCAATCAGCAGAAGAAAGCAAAGCTGCATCAATCTAAGAAGCCCCAGGTCGTCGCCCGTAATGGTTTAGAAAAAGTCAATCTGGAAATTGGCTTTATTCCCCTCACGGATTGTGCGCCCCTTATCGTTGCACAAGAGAAGGGCTTTTTTGAGAAATACGGCTTAGAAGAAGTCACCTTAAACCGCGAACCTAGCTGGAAAGCGATCGCCAAAGGAATTGCGACAGGACGCCTGGACGCTGCCCAGATGGTGGCTGGCATGCCCCTGACCCTGACAATTGGGGCAGGAAATAAGCCCCCAGTGCCAGTGGTAACTGCCTTAACGTTGTCACGCAATGGCAATGCAATTACCCTGAGTAAGCGTTTCTACGACCAGGGCGTCCGCACCCTGGCTGACTTCAAAAGCGCGATCGCCAAGACTCCTGATAAGGTTCACACCTTAGGCATGGTATACCCCTCCTCCATGCACAACCTAATGCTGCGTTACTGGTTGGCCAGTGGTGGGATCGATCCGGATTTGGATGTCGCTTTAACAGTGATTCCGCCGCCGCAGATGGTTGCCAATTTGAAAGCGGGGAATATTGACGGCTACTGTGTTGGTGAACCCTGGAACTCTCGCGCCGTCTACGAAGAACTCGGCTTTGTCATCGCCACGGATTTGGATTTGTGGCCGGGACATCCTGAGAAAGTACTGGGCGTGCGCGAAGAGTGGGTCAACAAGTACCCCCAAACCCATATCGCCCTGGTGAAGGCACTCCTGGAAGCCTGCCAATACTGCGATGACCTGCGTAACCGGGAAGAGATTTTGGGATTACTGACACAAAGCCAGTACGTTGGCTCAGCCCCAGAGTACACCCGCCCTGGCTTTATTGACCCCTACAATCGCGGCACCGACGAAGAACCCCAGCAGCTATCGCGCTTCAACCAGTTCTACGTTGATAAAACCAACTACCCAGACCAAATAGAGGGGTTATGGTTACTCACCCAACTAGCACGCTGGGGGATTGTACCATTCCCGAAAAACTGGGTCAACATTCTGGATCGAGTGCGGCGAATCGATTTGTTTGGTGCAGCAGCACGGGATTTGGACATTGTGGATATTGGGCGCGATCGCGGTCCCATTCAACTATTTGACGGCACTGTCTTTAACCCGGACGACCCGCTTGAATACCTCAACAGCCTGGAAATCAAACGTCAAATTCGTGTCGAAGAAGTTGACATTGATGCTTTCGCTACCTCAGCCGTCTAAGACTGGGGCGTCGGGAAGAATTCTCTACTAACTAGTCTAGACTCCGCTTCCAACTCTTCCTCTAAAGTTCCAACCTTCAACCCTTTACCCTCATGACTGGTCTAAAAACAGACACTCTCCTTAACCAAGTACTCGAAAGTCAAACTTCACAACCCAAAACAGGCAATCCTTTTCTCGTCATTGAGGATGTCTCTAAGGTTTATCCAACTCCAGATGGTCCCTACACCGTTCTCGACGGTGTTAACCTCACAGTTTATGAAGGCGAGTTTGTCTGCCTGATTGGTCACTCTGGCTGTGGGAAATCGACACTGCTGAACATGGTGGCGGGTTTCTCGCGACCAACCCACGGTGAAGTGCAGCTGCAAAGCAAGCGCATCACCCAGCCAGGTCCAGATCGGATGATGGTGTTCCAGAATTACGCACTACTTCCCTGGCTGAGTGCCTATGAAAACGTATACCTAGGAGTAGATTCTGTTTATCCCGACAAACGCCACTCCGAGAAGAAGGCGATCGTGCGGGAACATCTGGAGATGGTGGGACTGACCGAATCCGCTGATAAAAAGCCGTCGCAGCTGTCGGGAGGAATGAAACAACGAGTTGCGATCGCACGCGCCTTAGCCATTCGCCCCGAAATCTTGATTTTGGATGAACCCTTTGGGGCATTAGATGCGATTACCAAAGAAGAGTTACAAGAAGAACTGCTCAGAATCTGGACAGATCACAAGGTTACTGTCCTGATGATTACCCACGACATTGACGAAGCGCTGTTTCTAGCAGACCGACTGGTCATGATGACAAACGGCCCGTCTGCTCACATCGGCGAAGTGATGAACATTCCCTTCAAGCGTCCCAGGAAACGCGCTCGAATCATGGAAGACCCTCGGTACTACGAACTGCGAAACTACGCCCTAGACTTCCTGTACCGCCGCTTTGCCCATACAGACGTTGCTTAGGCGCAAACTTATAGCTAGGGACTAGGGGCTAGGGGCTAGGGGCTAGAGGCTAGGGGCTAGGGGCTAGAGGCTAGGGGCTAGGGACTAGGGGCTAGCCCCTAGCTATATGTCTTTTTTGGCTCAACCATTCATACGCAGTTGCGTTCAAACATAGTAGTTACGACAGACCCTCCCGACGCCCAGAAAATGAATGTACTACGTATGAATGCAACTTGGTATCAATAACTCTTGAGTATAACTATCGCTTATCAAAAGATTTTCAAAACCTTATAGGCTTTTACTTTTGGGCGATTGGAACTGAGGTTTATTTCTCTTAACGACAAATATCATGTACAAAATGCATAATTTCAATGCACTTCAGTGAAATACAAGAGCATTTTGTAGCAAAAGATACCAATTAAAATCCCTAATCCTAATAGGGTAACTAAGAAGATAAGTTGAACAACATTTCCCTCCTAAATCAACAGATATTGGGAAAAGGTAACTAATAAATTGAAGGTACAGGCGCTAGAAGAATGCCAGTTTTTCCTCCGTAAATCTCTCTCAAAAGGCAGGTCAATATCTCATATTTGGGATAGGTTTAGTCCATCTAAAGATATAATCTCAAACCTGAGTTGGGTTCTTTGTAGCAGAAGATACGAAACCCATCTATAAAACTGACTAGCCTAGCAGGAAAAGTATTTCCTAACAATTTTAAAGCCAAATAAGATAGTGCAAGCTTGAGCCAATTTATCCAGTATTACCAAGTCTTCAGCTTGTTAATATCTACCACTATTCACTTGTTCCAGTTTTGCTGGTAGGAGGCTGTTTCATGCTCACAGAATTATGGTCATTTCGGGGTCGCTACCGCATCTTGCACATGACCTGGTTTGCTTTCTTTCTCTCGTTTGTGGTCTGGTTTAACTTTGCTCCTTTCGCCACAGCAGTGAAAGCAGATTTAGGTCTAACTGACGCCCAAATGCGAACCCTCGCAATCTGTAACGTAGCGCTGACGGTGCCAGCCCGGATCATTATCGGTATGGTGTTAGACCGTTTTGGACCTCGCATTACCTACTCCATGCTGCTGATGTATGCAGCGATTCCCTGCTTGATGTTTTCATTAGCTCAAGACTTTAACCATCTGGTGATTAGTCGCTTGCTCCTCAGCATTGTGGGCGCAGGTTTTGTGATTGGCATTCGCATGGTAGCAGAATGGTTCCCACCCAAAGAAATTGGCTTAGCGGAAGGTATTTATGGAGGTTGGGGCAACTTTGGATCAGCTGGGGCTGCCTTCATCCTTCCCTCAATCGCCACAGTAATGAGTTTTCTGGCAGCCGGTCAAATTAACTGGCGATTTGCGATCGCTCTAACTGGCATCATTGCTGCTATCTACGGTGTCATCTATTACTTCAACGTTCAAGACACTCCTCCAGGCAAAGTCTATCAGCGTCCCCAGCGACACGGCGGCATAGAAGTGACCTCTCGGAGAAGCTTCTGGGCAATGCTGGTAATGAATATTCCCCTTGTTGGCATCTTAGGTGTTCTCGCTTGGCGCTTAGCAAAAGTCAAGTTTCTCACCGCTACTCAGCTGAGCATTGTTTTACTATTTCTCGTTAGTCTGTACTTGTTCCAAGCTTATAAAGCCTGGGGCGTCAATAAAGAATTGATGACCGGAATAAAGCGCTATCCAGCGGAAGACCGCTATGATTTTTCCCAAGTCGCAATTTTAGAGCTGACCTACTTTGTGAACTTTGGCTCTGAGCTAGCCGTGGTTTCGATGCTGCCGGAGTTCTTTGAAACCACCTTCTCCTTGAATAAGGTAGTTGCAGGAATGATTGCTGCTAGCTATGCCTTTATGAATTTAGCAGCGCGTCCAGGGGGAGGTTTGATTTCTGACAAGCTGGGCAGCCGTAAGTGGACTATGACGTTACTGACTGGAGGAATGGCGCTTGGCTATCTGATCCTAAGTAGTATGAGTGGAGGCGGATGGCTACCCTTGGCTATCTTACTGACGATGTTGGCTTCCTTCTTTGTTCAAGCGGGTGAAGGTTCTACCTTTGCGATCGTACCCCTGATTAAGCGACGAGTGACTGGTCAGATTGCTGGTAATGTTGGTGCTTATGGCAACGTGGGTGCGGTAGCTTACCTGACTCTCTATAGCTTCCTCGCAGGACCAACGGGCAACCGGATCTTCTTCCAGACATTGGGAGTGGCAGCTTTGATTGTTTGCTTCTTGTGTGCGTTCTTCCTCAAAGAACCAAAAGGCTCCTTTGCTGAACACCATGAGGGTGAAGAGTCACAAGCTACAGTATCAAAAGTACCTGTTCTACTGGACGAAAGAAACTGAAGAATTAAGCAAGAGGTATTGGGTGTGCAGTAGTCAACACCCAATACCTAATCACTCAAAAGAAGTAAAAACCTAATTGCCTAAAATCTTTCTGAAGGAAGAAATCTAGAAAATTGACATTGTTTTAGCAATCCATTTAAAAAAGTTGTAACAATCCCTACGAAATTAATAAGATTAGCGATTTAAATTAACATAATAAGCATTTTAAATAGCTCTGATCTAATAGTCATTGAGGCGTGTAAGTGTAATCTATTCAGATACAGGATGCCACAAGAGGGTAAACCTATGACCAACGCAGATAAGAAAGAAAAACTGAACAAAATTGAACAAGCCAAAGCTAAAAAACATCCGATATTACTCAAACAAGAGCTGGAACACTTTGCCAGTATGGGTTGGGAGGCAATGGATGAATTTGAGCGTGACTTCGGACTCAAGTGGTTAGGTTTTTTCCATCGCCCGGTCACTCCTGGAAAATTTATGCTACGGATGCGGATACCCAACGGCATTTTGACCAGTGGTCAAATGCGGGTACTGGCGGATATCGTGCAGCGTTGCACAAAAGCTTCAGGATTTCAAGACCAAGGCAATGCTGACATTACGACCCGGCAAAACCTCCAACTCCGAGGAATCCGGATTGAGGACATACCCTATATCTTTGACCAGCTGCTGAAAGCGGGCTTGACCAGCATCCAGTCGGGTATGGACAACGTCCGGAATATCACAGGTTCACCTGTGGCTGGCATTGATGCGGATGAATTGATTGATACACGGGGTTTTGTCCGCAATCTCCAAGACATAATCACCAACAACGGCGAAGGCAATCCCAGCTTGAGCAACCTTCCCCGGAAGTTCAACATTGCCGTCGCTGGAGGTCGTGACAACTCTGTTCATGCCGAACTCAACGATCTTGGCTATCTGCCCGCTTATAAAAACGGCTTCTTAGGGTTTAACATCATTGTCGGCGGATACTTCGCCCCAAATCAATATGTAACAGCGATTCCCCTAAATGCTTGGATTCCTCCTGAAGATGTTGTCCCCCTCGCTGAGGCAATGTTGATTGTCTTTAGAGACAACGGTTCAAGAGCGAATCGGCAAAAGTGCCGGATGATGCATTTGATCAACGAATGGGGAATTGAAAAGTTTCGGGCAGAAATTGAAAAACAACTGGGATGTCCATTAGAAGCGGCGGCAGAAAAAGATGAAATTGATTGGGAGAAGCGCGACCACATTGGTGTCTATCGCCAAAAGCAATATGGATTGAACTACGTTGGTCTGCACGTCCCCATCGGTCGCCTCTATGCTTCGGAAATGTTTGAACTTGCCCGGATGGCAGAAGTCTATGGCAGTGGCGAAATTCGTCTCACCGTTGAGCAAAACTTGATTATCCCCAACATTCCCGACTCGCGCTTGCAGCCCTTTTTAGAAGAACCGCTCGTAAGAGAGCGTTTCACGATTAATCCAGAAAAATTGAATCGATCGCTAGTCTCTTGCACAGGCAGTGAATTCTGTGGTTTCGCGATCATCGAAACCAAAAATCGTGCTCTGGCCCTGATTAAGGAACTCGAAGCCGAACTGGACATACCTAAATCAGTACGGATTCACTGGACTGGCTGCCCGAACTCTTGCGGTCAACCGCAAGTCGCGGATATTGGCTTGATTGGCACGAAAACACGCAAAGATGGTCAAACCGTAGAAGCCGCAAACATCTGGATGGGTGGCAAGGTAGGGAAAGATGCCCATTTGGGCGAAGAAATCATGAAAAGTGTTGCCTGTGACGACCTCAAAGGTGTGTTGCGGCAGCTGCTGATTGAACACTTTGGTGCTAGTCCCCGTGAGGAAGCAATGGCGGCAATGGTCTCTGTCTAAGAAGAAAGGGAGTGGGAGAGTCGGAGAAATTTCTGCTCGTGGAAACCGATAAACCGCTCACCCGCTCACAAAAGCCCCATAACTCAGGATTTAGGACTTAAGAGAAGGTGCGATCGCAATGACTAACTTAACAAAAACACTCTGTCCTTACTGTGGCGTTGGCTGTGGCTTAGAAGTATCACCCCCAGCGCAAGCTGGTAAACCGACCAATCGAGACGCTGAAGGTACTCCGATTTGGAAAGTAAAAGGCGATCGCGCTCATCCCTCCAGTGAAGGTATGGTTTGTGTCAAAGGTGCTACGATTGCTGAGGCGATTGACAAAAGTCGTCTCAAGTACCCAATGATGCGGGATTCTCTGGATGAAGAATTCCGGCGCTGCACCTGGGATGAAGCATATGAGGCAATAGTCAATCACATTCAATCCGTTCTCAAACGCTCTGGACCAGACGCCTTGTGTATGTATGGCTCTGGTCAGTTCCAAACAGAAGATTACTACGTCGCCCAGAAACTGATGAAAGGCTGTCTGGGTACGAACAACTTTGATGCCAACTCTCGCCTTTGTATGTCCTCAGCCGTTACTGGCTACGTTCAGAGCTTTGGCGCTGACGGGCCCCCCTGTTGCTACGATGATTTGGAGCAGACTGACTGTGCCTTTTTAATCGGCACCAACACCGCTGAATGTCACCCGATTATCTACAACCGCCTGCGGAAGTACCACAAGAAGAACAAAAACGTCAAAATGATTGTGGTCGATCCGCGTCGGACTACCACGGCTGAGGATGCAGACCTACACTTAGCAATTCGACCAGGAACTGATATCGATCTCCTCAATGGCATTGCCCACCTGCTACAGCGCTGGGGCTACATCGATTCCACCTTTATTGATGAATGTACGACGGGCTTCCCAGACTTTATCGAGGTGATTAAGCACTATACGCCGCAGATTGTCGCGGATCGCTGCGGGATTACCGCCAGTGATTTGGAAACCGCTGCCCGTTGGTGGGGTGAGTCCAATCGGGTGTTGTCGATGTGGTCAATGGGGGTGAATCAGTCCAGTGAAGGTACGGCTAAGGTGCGAGCGATCATCAACCTGCACCTGATGACCAATCAAATCGGTAAACCCGGTAGTGGTCCGTTTTCTCTTACGGGTCAGCCCAACGCGATGGGCGGACGGGAAGCTGGCGGTCTGTGCAACCTTTTACCGGGCTATCGTTTGGTGGCAAAGCCCCAAGACAGAGCCGCAGTTGAGCAGTTTTGGGGACTGCCAGCTGGGCAGATTTCGCCAGAACGCGGTCGCACTGCCTGGGAGATGATTACTGGTTTAGAAACTGGCGAGGTGGAGTTTGTCTGGATTGCTGCCACGAACCCAGTGGTTAGCATGCCAGATTTGGAGCGCACTAAAGCCGCAATGCGGCGATCGCCTTTGACCGTCTATCAGGATGCTTACTATCCCACAGAAACCGCCGCTTACGCTCACATTGTCTTACCCGCAGCCCAGTGGGGCGAGAAAACCGGCGTCATGACGAACTCGGAACGGCGGGTGACCCTGTGTTCTGCCTTTCGCCCCCCGGTTGGACAAGCTCGTCCTGACTGGGAAATCTTTGCGGAAGTGGGTCGCCGCTTGGGCTTTGCTGACAAGTTTGCTTTCACCAACTCGGCCCAAGTCTATGCCGAATTTACTCAGCTGACCCGTGGTCGTCCTTGTGATGTTACGGGTCTCTCTCATGAACGGTTGAGTTCGGGTCCAGTTCAATGGCCTTATCCGGATGCTGAGAATAAGCCGGATTCATCCCGTCTCTACACAGATTTGCGTTTCCATACCCCTGACGGACGGGCACGGTTTGCCGCCTATCACTCACGAGGTTTGGCAGAACCGCCTGATCCAGACTATCCCTTAGTCTTGACAACTGGGCGTCTTTATGGTCACTGGCACACCCAATCCCGCACAGGTCGCATCCCCAAAATTGTGCAAATGCACCCCAATCCGTTTATCGAGATTCATCCCCGTGATGCAGCTAAGTTGGGAATTGAGGATGATACTTGGGTGGAAGTGCGATCGCGTAGAGGGATAGCCCGCTTCCTTGCCAAAGTCACAAAAGCGATCGCACCTGGTACTGTCTTCGTCCCCATGCACTGGGGCGCACTCTGGGCGAACAACGCAGAAGCCAACGCCCTCACCCACCCGGAAGCCTGCCCCCACTCCCTGCAACCCGAACTCAAAGCCTGTGCCGTACAACTATTGCCCGTTCCTCTCGAACCTATTGTTGAAAACGATTTACTTCAATCCTCAAAATCAAGTATTCTCACAGCATCCCCTTCAGTTTAAAGTCAGCAGAAGAGATGCGGTGGTTTCAGAAACTATCTAAACAAGTTGAGAGTGTTACCGGAGTTGAGAGTTTTCTCGGCTTTCTCGAAAGAGTAGAAAGCCTTGTTGCCAAGCTACTATCGCTAGCGATGGTAGTGGTACTGACTTTCACTGTGTATGACCTGGGCGTCTTTTTATTTTTCGCCCTATTCATACCACCGGGAGATCGGTCGGAAAAGACCTTTTTGATCGAAGTATTCGGGCTATTTCTCAACATCTTGATTGCCCTAGAAATTATGGAAAATATCACAGCTTACCTACGCAAGCATGTGGTTCAGGTCGAGCTGGTATTTATTACGGCTTTGATTGCGGGTGCTCGTAAGATTATTATTTTAGATTTAGCCAAAGTATCTGGCGACCAATTGATAGGGTTAGGAGTGGCGATTCTCTCACTTGCAATTGGTTATTGGATCATGCGACAGATGAATATCAAGAATCATTGAGCACTAAAACTTTTAACTTTATGACTAATTTCTTTCAATTTGAAGCAGACTTTGTCGATTCCCTACGCTGCATTCCCATGCAAGTGCGGATGAAATTAGACACTTGTGGCATCAAGCTAAAATTGACGCACTGGCACCAGTTTAATCAGCAAGAGCGTCAGGCACTGGTAGAGATGCCCTGCACAACAGCAGACGAAATCCAAACCTATCGGCAATATTTGCAACAGTTAGTTATCGAGCATACCGGCACACCAGCGTCTGATCTCCCCGTTGATACCCACCCCGCCTGGATGGATGCCACAACAATTCCAGCCAGCATTCAGGAGAAAGCACAGGAAGTTGGAGCCTCCTTGACTACTCAACAGTGGGCAGCACTTGCTCCAGCGCAGCGTTTTGCCCTGATTAAACTCAGCCGCCCCAGTCATGAGAACAAAAACTTCTTACCAGCTCTCAAGGAATTCCAGTTAGTTTAAGCGAAAGTTGCAGCTATAAGTGTTAGTTTAATTTTGTTTAAGCAATCCCGGCATTTTTATAATAATGCCGTATAGTACCGGATACTCATTATTAGAAAATTGAGTATCTCTGGACTGATTGGAGACTACGAAAGCATGAGTTTACCTTTAATTTTAGATATTGCCATTGGCTTAATTTTTATTTACTTAATTTTGAGCTTACTAGCCTCTGAAATTCAGGAACTAATTGCCACGCTTCTCCAGTGGAGAGCTAAACATTTAAGGAAATCTATTGAAATTCTTCTCACGGGTGGTGAAGATACCTCAGAGGAAGCCTCAATCAAAGCGCTTGTAGATGATCTGTATGAGAATCCTTTGATTAAAAATATCAATCAAGAAGCAAAAGAAGGGATAGCAGGTTTGTTTCGCAAGGTTACTTGGCTACTGGGAGAGAGCTATCGTTCTGTTACAAAGGATAAAGCAACTTTTGGAGCAACTACTGTTAGAGGGGAAAAGCGTGTAAAACGTAGTGGTCCTTCTTATATTGATTCTGAAACCTTTGCAAGCACCCTAATTGAAGGATTAAAAATTTCACAGTTTACCCACGACTTAACTAGCTTAAATTTGCAAATTTTTAAAGAAAAAGAAATTCGCGCCAGAATCGGAAGGTTGACTTTAGATGAAACTTTCCAGATTAGTGGAGACACTCGCTCAAAGCTACAAACGGAGTTACAAAGGCTGGATAAAAATCTAGATAACATTTTAATCAATTTCAAGGATGAAAAAGCTACCTTAGCTACCACTCTTGGGCGGATAGAAGCTCAATTAGATTTATATACAAAAAAAACTGAGCCTCATTTCTCACCACCTGATGAATCCTCTAGCCAGCAAGAATTTATGGAGGAAGTAACGTCTTTAAAAGATGAGATTTTTTACGATAAAACTGAACTGCTACGACGGTTGCAACCAAGTTTGAATCAAATTGTAGATGTCCGTGACACCGTAAAAAAAGTTTACGAAGACAGTAAAAATGTCATTGGAAACGAAACCAGTGAAATTTATAAAACTTATCAAAAAGTTGCCGAAGGCGTTGAAGGAATAATTGCTAAATTACCTGAATCCTTACAAAAAAGTCTTTCGGCTTTGTCAAGGCGGGCTCAAATTAAATCTGACAAAGTAGAACACGAACTTAATCAATTTAAACAAGAAATTCAAACCTGGTTTGAGCGTTCAATGGATCGAGCCTCTGGTGTTTATAAGCGCAATGCCAAAGGAGTAGCTCTTTTAATGGGTCTATTAGTCGCTATCTTTGCCAATGCTGATACATTTCACATTATTAACAGGCTTTCAAAAGATTCGGTTCTGCGGGACACTATTACTCAAAGTGCAAGTCAGCTATCCCCGGAGGCTAATGACTTAGAATCAGTGAAACAGAAAGTTAATCAAGCTATAGAGGATATCTCCCTGCCCATTGGTTGGAATCCATCTAACTTAACTCAACAAGCACAAGAGAGTATAGGATGGCCAGTTAAGGGGTGGCCTTTTCCTTTGGTGAGACGGATTCTAGGTTGGATGTTGAGTGGTTTGGCAATTGCTATGGGTGCGCCTTTTTGGTTTGAGCTGCTCGGTAAATTCATAAATGTTCGTAACTCTGGTCCAAAACCTGCGTCTCATACCAAGGAGCAGCCCCCTTCTAGCTAGCATGATTAGACTTCTTGCACACAGTCTATCGAAACCAACATCCAAAGCCGATTTCATCTGTATTTATCTGTGTTCATCTGTGTTTATCTGTGGTTCCAAATCCTAAAGAAAGGATTGCGAGCAAGAAGTCTATTTAACTAATACTGCCGCGCTTACGGGCTTCCTTATAGGATGTCCCAACATTTCTTAAGCCAGCACGAATCATTTGTTGTTCTAAGAGGGCAAAGAAGCGGGCGCGATCGCCTCCTCGCACCACTGCCTGATTGTGAGCCTCGGCAAGGGCAACGGGATAGCCAAAACCTTTGTTAACCTGCGCCAGTATCAAGCTTAGGGCTTGATTGAGCAACGAGGAGTTCTGGGCAACCCATTCCGGCATTTCTACACGAGCAACTTCTGTCCCAACGTGGACATAACAGAAGTAGATGCGGTGTTCTTTGTACAAGTCAAGAATCCGTGCCGAACTGCGAAATAGGGGGCTGCGCTGTCCGGGTTCTAACAAACTTGCCCACATAGCCGCATCTCGCAAGGGGTCAATCACTTGGCAGGGCAACTTGTCGATTAGACTAGCGCAATGGGTCATACAGTCCGGAGTCTCGTGAGGACAAGCTTGCAGTCGCAGGAAGTTAAGCGCTTCACCGCTACGAGCCGCGCTCAGGTAGCCTATAAGGGGAACATTAACTAAGCGTAGCTGGTTCCAGGCTTCCAGAATCGGCGGCAAAATGCGATCGCGTGCCTCCCCTGGTAGTCCTTCTAGAAACCAGTAGATCAGTGAACCATCCACCATCGCTAGATTTGGCGTATCAAAGTGAGGGCATGGTGGATTAACCCAACGGCATGCCATTTCTGCCAACATCGACGCCTCGGAAACTGTGCGCCGATGCCCCATCCACTCCTCGGTACGAATGCCCCACTGACGGGAAACATACAAATCTTCCGGGCGGTAAAATACTTCAGGCAAGCTATCCAACAGTGGGTACAAACTCTGCCCATAGTGCAACATCACCCGACCGACATTGATGAGATAGCAGTAAGCGATTTCGTGGTGAGAAGGCGCAATCTGAGAACCATCTGTCGCAAAGACAGTGTGACTTTCTGGGGCAGCACTCAGGTTAAGGCGAGTATCCAGGGGTTCAACTGGTGTTGCCGCAGTAAACGTCATGCGATCGCGCCATTGCTTTTGACGCTTCACCAGTTCTTCCTGTCGTGCAAAGGTCTGCAACAGCAATACCTGAGCAAGTTCCAATCGTTGGCGACTCGCGGCAGCTTCCACTCTCAGGTGCTGACTAATACCAGGAATTTGCCTTGCAAGTTTCGTTAAATCCAGCATTGGTCAAAGGAGTTGAAGGTTGTTCGGTTGAAGCTTTAGGGTTTTACTGCTCTTGCCTTAAGGAACTCGAATGCTTGTACTTCAGTCTAGAGCAATCAGAGCAACTCAAGGGCGAGGGGACGGGAGTCAATAGTCGCTTGGTTTGAACTCAAGCTATCTTAAAAGAAAGACACAAAGAGTAAGCTTCTTTTAAGGGACTATCCAGCTTTTACAAATACAGTTGGGATTGATGAGAGCGACTTATAGCAAGGATTCTTTGCAAGTAGTTCCTGTGGTCGAACTCAAGACACCTTAAAATAGATATAACTAAAGAAATATTCCTTCACATAGAACCCGCTCACCTATTGATAGGGGGACAACAGTGGCTAACGAAGTTCCAGACCAAGAACCGTTTCAGTTAAATGGCTCTGCGACAGTCGCTGAGTCTACCCTTGAGGAGCAGGTTTCAGTCCCCTCACCAATACCAGAGCAGGATAAAGCCTCTCAAAACTGGTTATCGGGTGGGCGTGGCATGCTGATTGGGATCGGGATTGGCATCGTGCTGGCTGTCGGAGGAACGCGCTTCCTTGGCTCTCAACCAACGGCGGCTCCTGCAAAGGCACCTTCTCCTACCACCTCTCCCGCACCAGCCTCCGCTCAAAGCGTCACTGTGGCAACGGTTGAAAGCTCTCAGGTCAATCGTACCTTAAAAGTCGCCGAGGGAAGTGTTGCCGCCTTTGAGATGATTCCGGTGTCGTCCCAAGCAACGGGATTACAAATTAAGGAAGTATTGGTAGACCAGAATGCATTGGTGCAAGCAGGACAGGTAATGGCACGCCTGGATGATTCAGTTCTTCAGGCACAGTTGAGCCAAGCCAAGGCATCAGTCGCCCAAGCCGAAGCCCGTTTGGCAGAACTGCGGAGAGGAACGCGCTTGGAGGAAGTGGCTCAAGCTCAAGCGCGTTTAGACCAAGCGCAAGCGCGTCTCAAGCAGGCGCAAGCGAGTATCCCCAGAGAGATTGACCAAGCCCAAGCCCAAGTTTCATCGGCGATCGCGCGGTTAAATTTGGCGGAAAATCGCTATAGGAGCTATGAATCCCTGGTAGAGCAAGGAGCAGTCACGCGCGATCGCTTTAATGAGGCGTCGAGTGAGTATAGCAGTGCCCAAGCGAATCTATCGGAAGCGCAACAACGCCTACAGCAAGCCCGAAATACGAATAACCCAGAAATTGACCAGTTAGCGGCTTCCGTGAGAGAAGCCGAACAGCAACTCCAGCAACTGCGTGCAGGTTCTACTCAAGAGGTGATTACTCAAGCCGAAGCGCAACTGGCTCAAGCCAAAGGACAACAGCAGGCGATAACGGCACAACTGGGAAATACAAAGATAGTTGCTCCCGCTAGTGGAAAGGTCGCTAAACGGAATGGTCGTGTTGGTGATGTCGCGTCAGCGTCAGAACCCCTGTTCGAGATTATTGAAAAAGGGCGTTTGGAACTCCAGTTGGAAGTTCTCGCACTTCAACTGCCGCAAATTCGTCCAGGACAAAGCGTAAAAATTACCTCGGACAAGGATAGCAAGCTGAACCTCCAAGGGAAAGTGCGAGAAATTGACCCTCTTGTGGATAAAGAATCTCGTGAGGCAATTGTAAAGGTGGACTTGCCTGCTTCGGATTCTTTAAAACCTGGAATGTTTTTACAGGGAGTAATTACCACTTCATCGGCGACAGGTCTAACCGTACCCGCGAAGGCAGTGCTGCCTCAACCGGATAACAGCGCGATCGTTTATAAGCTGCAAGCGGATGGCACGGTTAAGGCACAACCCGTGCAGCAAGGAGAAATTATGTCAGGCGATCGCGTCGAAATTAAGAGCGGTTTATCGAGGGGCGATCGCGTAGTCGTAAAAGGCGCTGCCTTTCTCAAAGATGGCGACAAGGTCGAGGTTAGGGGTTAGGGGTTAGTGGTTAGTGGTTAGTGGTTAGTCGTAAAAAAACTATTCACTTACCACGCGAGCACCTACCACCTGCTATCTACCAACTACTATCTACCAACTACTAACTACCTATGTCTTTCAACATCTCTGCCTGGTCAATCAAAAAGCCGGTTCCAACGCTAGTTCTATTCCTAGTTTTGTCGGTAGTGGGCTGGATGTCGTTTATCAGCCTGGGTATTGATTCCAACCCAAACATCGATGTGCCAGCCGTTTCAGTCACCGTTACCCAACCTGGTGCTGGTCCTACGGAACTGGAAACCCAGGTCACGAAGAAGGTGGAAGATGCGATCGCGGGTTTGGGAAACATCGATAACATGGTTTCGACCGTTAATGATGGGGTGTCCACTACCGTCATTAACTTTGTTTTGGGGACTAATAGCGATCGCGCCACCAACGACGTGCGGAATGAGATCGCCCAAATTCGCCAAGACCTTCCCCAAGATATCAACGAACCGATCATTCAGCGACTCGAATTTGCAGGTGGTCCGATTATGACCTACGCCGTCACGTCCGATCGGCGGTCAGTTGAAGACTTGAGCTATATGGTTGACCAAACCATCAGCCGCGCTTTACTCAATGTTAAGGGAGTCGCCCAAATACAGAGGGTTGGCGGTGTTGATCGGGAAATCCGCATTGACCTCGACCCCAGCCGCCTGCAAGCCTATAATATTACCGCCACTCAGGTCAACGACCAGATTCGCCAGTTTAACATCAACTTACCCGGAGGACGCACCAACTTAGGAGGCAGCGAACAGAGCATCCGTACCTTGGGTAGCGCTCAAAGTGTGGAGGTGTTGAAAAGCTATCAAATTTTGCTTCCCAATGGGAGTTACGTTCCCCTGTCTAGTTTGGGAGAAGTGACGGATAGTTTTGCCGAGGTGCGGCGGGAGTCACTGCTCAATAGTAAACCCGTGGTGGCGTTCCAAGTGTTGCGTAGCAGTGGCAGTACCTTGGTAACAGTAGAAGAGGGGGTACGAAAAGCCGTCGAGCAATTGCCAAAAACACTTCCCTCAGATGTCAAGCTGGAACTAATTTTCACGCGAGCTACTTACATCCACGAATTCTATGAATCCACCATCAGTGACTTGATCCAAGCCTGTGCGCTGGCAGTGGTGACGATTCTCATCTTTTTACGCGACTGGCGAGCAACTTTAATTACTGCTGTAGCGTTGCCGCTGTCTATTCTGCCCACGTTTATGGTTCAGCAGGCACTGGGTTACACCCTCAACGGCATGAGCTTGCTGGGGTTGGCGTTGGCAGTGGGGAACTTGGTGGATGATGCGGTTGTGGAAATTGAGAATATGGAACGGCACATGGCGATGGGCAAAACGCCCCGCCAAGCTGCCTTCGACTCTTCAGCGGAAGTGGGGTTGGCAGCGCTGGCAAGTGCGGCGACGATTATTGCCGTGTTTTTGCCCGTTGCCTTTATGGGTGGCATTCCGGGTCAGTTTTTCCAGCCTTTTGGGGTGACAGTTGCCGTTTCTACATTCTTCTCGACTTTGGTGGCGCGTACCGTAACTCCGATGATGGGGGCTTTTTTACTTAAGGAGAAGCAGGTAAAGCCGAAAAAAAACACGTCTCGCTTCTACGGGTTCCCGCATACGTTTCGCGTGCGCTTTCAACCGTATCGCAGTTTGCTGATGTGGGCATTGCGGCACCGATTGACGACAATTGCGATCGCGCTAGCGTTCTTCATCGGCAGTTTGATGCTCGTCCCCTACATTCCCAAGGGATTAATTGATAGCGGGGATATCGGTCTTTCTACAGTTTCCATCGAACTTCCTCCCGGTTCGACGCTGGAAGAAACAAAATCCATCGCCCAAGAGGTGACGGGGTTAATTCGGCAAAGTCCAGCCGTTAATAACGTGTTGGCATCAATTGGCTCTGGTGGCAGTACGTCTACCGATAGCGTGAATAAAGCTACTGTATTTGTTCAGCTGAAGCCCAGAGAAGACCGCAAGCTTTCCCAAGGTAAGTTCGAGCAGCAGTTGCGCCCACAATTTGCCAAAATTCCCGGAGCGAGAGTGAGTTTCCAGGGTCAAGGTGCAGTGGGAAGTAGTAAGGATTTGTTAATTCTCCTCAAGAGTGAAACTCCCGAAGCATTAACGAAAGCTGCCAACGAACTGGAAAAGCAGATGAGAACGGTGCCGGGATTGGTGGAAGTGAGTTCTACTGCCAGTTTGGTGAAGCCAGAAATTTTGGTGATTCCCGATCCGGCGCGTGCGGCAGATTTAGGGGTAACGGTACAAGCGATCGCACGCACTGCCTCTCTTGCCACAATTGGAGACAATGAAGCCAATTTAGCGAAGTTCAATCTCCCCGATCGACAAATCCCAATTCGGGTGCAAATCGACCCCAAGGCGCGTGCAGATATTGACACGCTCAAAAATCTCAAGGTGCCTGGTCAAAATAACACCCTAGTTCCCTTAACAGCAGTGGCAGATATCCGCTTGGGCAGCGGTCCGGCGCAAATTGACCGCTATGATCGATCGCGTCAGGTTTCGCTGGAAGCCAACTTACAAGGCACGTCTCTGGGAGATGCTGTCAATGCGGTGAGAAAACTACCTGCCATGAATCCCCTCCCGCCAGGAGTCGTAGAGCAACCTGCGGGTGATGCCGAGATTATGGGAGAAATTTTCGCTCGTTTTGGTTCAGCGGTAGCCATAGCGATACTGTGTATTTATGCCATCCTCGTTCTGCTGTACAACAACTTCCTCCATCCCCTGACGATTATGGTGGCATTGCCCCTTTCTTTTGGGGGCGCACTAATCGGCTTGCTGATTGCTCAAAAGGCGTTGGGGCTGTACGCCCTGATTGGGATTGTCCTGTTGTTGGGGATTGTGACGAAAAACTCCATCCTGTTGGTGGACTATACGTTAATCAACCAGGAAGAGGGCAAGTCGCAGCGTGAGGCAATCATTGAGGCTGGGGTGTCTCGCTTGCGACCGATTATTATGACTTCTCTCGCCTCGATTGCCGGAACAGTACCCCTTGCTCTGGGACTTGGCCCTGGGGCTGAGGTACGCTCTCCGATGGGAATTGCGGTTATGGGTGGCTTTACAACCTCCACGCTGCTAACGCTAGTGGTGGTGCCGGTGCTGTTTACTTATGTGGATAATTTGCAGCATTGGATTGTCAAGCTATTGAGTGGCGGGAGCAAGGGTCGCCAGATAGCTGTGGCGGGGGCGAGTGGTGAAGATAGTAATGGGATTGTGACTCGTAACGACTAGTGGATCAGACAGGATTCACATTTTCCCTGCGATCGCACGATGGCTAGCTGACGTAGGGAGGAGAGAATCGAGGGCTACAGCTCTCGCGATCGCACAAATCAGCTGTCTCAAGTCCACAGTAGAATGAATTTTACTGATAATGTGTGGACTTTTTAACGTTTTTTGTTGTCATGGCCTCTCCTTTTCCAGGGATGAATCCTTATTTAGAGCATCCAGCTTTGTGGTCGGGGGTTCATCATCGCTTGATTACAGCAATTGCTAATGACTTAGCTCCTAAAATTCGCCCGAAATATATTGCTGCCATTGAGGAGCGGGTCTATGAAATCAGTGGCGAAACTTCGCTTTTGGTTGGCGTTCCTGATGTCTCTGTGCAGCGTTCTTCAATGAATGCAGCGCCGTCTAATCTTGCTGTTGCTGGCGCGGCTACACAACCAATGGAAGTGACGATTCCAATACCAGAAATTCTGACAGAAGGTTATTTAGAAATTCGCTCGGTGGAGACAGGGGAAGCAATCACAGTAATTGAAGTTCTCTCACCTAAAAATAAGCAATCTGTAGTGGGTCGCCTTCAATACGAAACGAAACGTCAAAAAGTCTTCGCAAGTAGCACTCATCTGGTAGAAATTGATTTATTGCGTCAAGGGAAACCCATGCCCATGGAAGGGGCAATTGAGAGCCATTATCGAATTGTAGTTAGTCGGAGTGAAAGTCGCCCAAAAGCTGCATTGTATAAGTTTAATTTACGGGATAATATTCCTCAATTTCCCTTGCCATTAGGCTCGGAAGATGTAGAACCTTGGGTGGATTTACAAGGGTTATTGCACGAAATTTATGACCAGGGTGCTTATGACCTAAGACTAGATTACAGCCGTGCGATAATGCCTACTTTATCAGAAGCTGATATCGCATGGGTTGATGAGGTTTTGCGTCAGCAAGGGTTAAGATGATGGTAAATTTTTTCCTAATGGCTGTTGAGTTCCGTGACCTCAACCCAACCTGCCTGTACTTACGTAGTACATTGGAATTTTACAGGAACTTTGCCTGAATAAATATTTTCCGTTTTGACTCCCAAAAATAACTCTGTCGATTTTTTATAATTCTGATGGCAACCCTAGTTCTTCCATAAACTCTCGTTTATATGTGGCTTTATCCCAATTCCTGGCTGCTTTGATTTGTTCAGGAGTAACCTTCTCGACACCCAAAAAGTTGGCATCATTCAGATTGGCATTCTCTATATTGGCATTCCTCAAATTAGCACAAAAAAGTTTGGCACTATCCAGCTCTGCACCTATCAGTTCGGCATTGGTTAGATCCGCATGTATCAGGTCAGCATTGCTTAGGTTGGCACCACTAAGCTTGGTTCCAATTAGATTAGCTCCTTGTAAGTCAACACTACTTAGTTCAGTATCATTCAGGTTAGCACCACTTAAGTTCGCAGACCTAAATTTCGCGCTGCTCAGATTAGCACCATGTAGGTCAGTGTTACTCAAATCAATGGACGATAAATTTAAATCTTGTACAATTTTCGTGTCAATTAGGAAGCGCATAACACTTTCTTTACGCTTTTCATCCTTATCCAACCTTCGTAACACTGATAAAGTTCTAGCCTGTGCTATTTCTACCGCTATATTTCGTTTAGGGTCATTAGCACCTAATGTTTTTAATTCTTTATCGAGTAATAAGTCTGATATTCTATCTATATATTCTTGCAGTGCTTGTTCACGTAAATTAATCGCTGCTATTTCTCTTTCAAGTTCTGCTTTTTGCTCAGCCCGTTCTTTTTCAGCTTCCGCTTGCAACGCAGCTCGTTGTTGATCTCTATGTTGAAACTGAAATAACACAATCGGAATAGCAAGAGTACCAGCCAATCCTAGCAAATCCCAAAGCGTTTTTATAGATTGAAATTGAGTAGTAGTAGTTTCTTTAGTGCTAGTAACCTTACCACCTTGTATTGTTTTCTCTATACTCTTTGATATTGTGGAGTCTGAACCGAACCCAGTCCATGAAACTTTATCAGGCATTACTGACGAAAGAATGACAGGAACTAAAATTAGCCCTATTAATACTACTAGAAACCATTCAAATCCAGATAATTTATTTTTTTCACTCATAGGTATGGTAGTGGGGTCTACTTGGTTCATTCGGTGTATCTTCTATTGCCTCGTCATATACGACACATCCGGCTAACACTCCTATATTCCCGTTTTGCGATCGCTGCAATTCGTCAACCCCTTCAGAGGAATGGTTTTGCAAATAGCCTACAGATTTACAGCAAGGCTGATGACCTTGTTATCTGAAGAGTGGTCGTGACCGACTGGAGGCATCTCAATCCGTAATTGTCCCTGGTGGTAGTAGCACTTGGCTTTGCCATAGATGGGATTGCTCACCAATTGATGTCTCATCCCAACTCGCTGTGACCCAAGTATCAATCGGTATGGGTGTTTGTAATTCTTTCATGGCTAACTACCAATTGTGCCAGGATACTCTGATTTTAGCGATCGCTCCCCTCATCTCCTACAACTACTCTTCATCCTTAGGCAGCAATCTATACTTGAGATACCAAGTTTAGGCAGATTGACAAATGGCTGTTGAAGTGACGCTTACCCTGCCAGACAACTTAATCGAACATGCCCAACGTCTCGGAGATGCTACTCAGCGAGATGTTGCAGCAATTCTTGCTGATGCACTAGAGATGTTGTTGCCTACCTTAGAGAATCTGCCTGAGAGTAGCCCCTATCCAACTTTATCCAGTCTTTCTGATGCCGAAGTACTGACATTAGCAGATTCTAAAATGGATGCTGTCCAAAATCAGCGACTCGGTGAACTTCAACAACGGGGAAAAACAACTGGACTGACTGAAGCCGAACGATACGAATTGCTTGCCCTCCTGCAAATTTACCAACTCGGTCAACTCCGGAAATCAGAAGCATTAGCCGAAGCAGTTCAGCGTGGTTTGCGCTCACCTTTATCACCATGAGCGATCTCCCGGAAGCTACCCGTCAACGGGTAAGACAACGGGCAGGCAATCGTTGCGAATATTGTTTGAGCCATCAAGACTACGTGATGGGTATACTTCAGATTGACCATATTATACCAAGAGCCAAAGAAGGCTCTGATACTGATGACAACCTGTGCTTGGCTTGTGAGCTGTGTAATCAGTACAAATGGACTAAAACAGAAGGACTAGATCCCCAAAACGGAGAAACTGTTGCTCTTTTTCATCCACGTCAACAAAAATGGCACGATCATTTTACCTGGAGTAAAGATGGAACAGAAATTCTCGGTTTGACTGCCTGTGGTCGTGCCACTATAGTTGCGTTCAAATTGAATAATAGTATTGCTGTAACTGTCCGCCGAAACTGGGTTAGGGCTGGTTGGCATCCTCCTGAATTAGAGTAATGATTGTTTGGTGAGAGATTATTTGGGAGAGCGCACTTTTGTAGGGGCGGGTTTAGGGATAACCCCTACTTATTCCACGATAGAACCTCATCAAAACCCGCCCTAACCCCATACCGGGAGAATACAACCCATCCCCCTGTACGAAAGGATGGCGATTCGCAAAGCGCACCGCCAGAGGCGATTGCATTTCGTCAGGTGGATTTTGTACATCGGTTGTCGGTTGACTCGGTTATCGGTGAGGGCGGGTTTTGTTGAAAGGTTATTGGTTGATCGACAAGCTTAGTCCCTAAACCCGCTATTACCAATAATGGTGCAAGATGTGAGCCAACCTTCAACCTTCTAACCTTCAACCCAAACCGAAAAATCCTGAACAAACTGTGAAAGAGACAACAGCTGAATTCTTGGGTCATTCCGGGCAGCTTCTTGATGAGCGATCGTGTTGTAGCCCCAATCTGCCAAGTACAGTCTCACATCATTGAGGTCAGCTTGCTGTTGCACTAATTGTAAGGTTTTCAGCCGGTCTTCTACAAACCACAGCGTCACCCCTTCACCAGTACAAGCATCTATCAGTTGCCGCAGCGTTTGGTGTTTAGGGCGTTTGATTTCTTTGCCGATAATCCTCTCCTCAGGCAGTTGGATGCCTTGTTGTTGCAATAGTTGCTTGACAAAGCGCCCTTCTTTAGTGGTAACAATGAATAGCACTGTGGAAGTCTCCAAAGGCGATGCCTGCGCGGCGGATAGTATCCGATGCAATCGCTCAATCACACCGGGGTAGAATCGGTGCAGCCCCAGCCAGCCGTCTAAATCTGTTACAATCCACTCATCCCGGACAGCATCCACCTTCTTACCGATCTCTGCCGTATCCAACTTCTCTGATTCAATGATTTCCTGGGAAACAGCTGGCCAATCCTGCAAAATTTTCTCTTCCGATACGCCTAGCACCAGCGCCCTCAGCAAAATCGGCATTTCCCAGCCGATTTCAACAACAGGTCGTAAGCGGTAGAAGCGGGGTTCCAAGTTTTCTGGTGGAGTCTGCCTCTCAGGCTTCCAGATTTGACAGTAAGTGCGCCAGGAAGTCTGAAAATACTCAAGCATTCCGTCACAGAGGACGCCGTCAAAATCCAGGGCGAGAATCGTGGGGGCGTCAGCAGGCATAGTAGGAGTTCCTGGAACCTCAAGGGTTTATCGAGTATACTCAGCGAGGCGATCGCCCCCAATCTCTCATCTTAGCTATCTGTATATAAACGCCTTAACCGTTTCATACTGCTGCTCGGACTTAGATTTTTGACTGACAAGGTATTCTAGGGGGTCTAAATCAGGAGGAAACACAAGAATTTCCTTACCTAAAAGCAATGCCTTACGATAAAGCCTAATCGCCTCCGCTAGGCAGAAACAGGTAATTGGAATCCATCTGTCACTATAAAAGTAGACTACAACTTGGCTCCTTGTGTCCTCTGACAGCGGCATTGGGGTTTTCCAGGGTGAAACCATACTAAAATTTAGCCTCTTGTAATTGGTAGGTTTATATTTGTTTCTTGACTAAAAATTGACAGATTTTAGGAGATTGCCAAACGGACTCATTTGTTTATCCAGTCGCAAAAGAGTCTGATCTATGCAGGTTTTACATATGATCTATGTATTTTTTGGAATTTAACTCAGTTTTTTAACATATCTTAATCTTATCAGACTAGCAGCTCCCCAAGGGTTTTATAAACATTTCTAATGAATTAGACATATTTTCCCAATACGACAGCCTAGTTGCTTGAAAAATTAATTATTTTTTCAGGAGAGTAACAAAAAATTTACAATTTACCCGATTTCGCCTTGGCTAACTTAATTTTTTGTTATATCAAGATAGTCGTTGTATAAGAGGGGCATGAGTGCCATGTAAAGAAGAAGGGTAATCTGGGTTACAGATTTATTGTTTCTGAAAATTTTGGGGATTGATAAGTTTTTACAAAAATTAAACTTGTAAAAAATTGATAAATATGCAAACGGATATTTTAAATCCATCCTATTTTTATTAGAGCTTCGCTTCACTTAGGTTTTTATTTAAACTACAGGGGTTTTGAACATGCTTCTCATTCGTGACGTTGTTCAACAGGCTCTAACAACTGGTTATCTAACTGTTACAGCAGAAGAGCGATTGAGGCAGCTTCTTAAAGTTAAATATGACTTAGAAGACCTAAACGCTTTCATGAGCTTGCAGCAAGCCGCTATGGCTGGTTTTGTAAGGCAAGAATCCCGTGAATTGAGACGCTACCAGCACGTACTTGAGCTTTCCCATTAACCTTCCCTTCAAACAGTTGGATATCAAATTCCTGGCCTATGTCACACCCTATAGGCAGGAATTTTTTTTGGGGAACAGGCGATGTATAGCTAGGGCGTCGGGCGTCGGGGAAGAAGAGCGTCTAATCTTGGATTTCAGGGATTAAGAACGTCCTAACTGCCTAGGCTGTTGCTATAATTGCGCGGATAACGATCCATTTTTAATAAAAAACCCCCAGCTGGGGGCTTTGGGTTAATCAAGTGTCGAACAAAACACTTAAAGCAAATACACTAGCGTGAACAGAACAATCCAGACAACATCGACAAAGTGCCAGTAAAGTTCTGCCGCTTCTGGACCAAAGTGTTCTTTACTGGAGTAGTGACCTGGTTTTTGCGCTCGCCACAGGACCGCTAAGATTAGCAGAAGACCAACCGTAACGTGCAGACCGTGGAAGCCCGTCAAAACATAAAATGAGCTGGCAAAGACATTGGTGGTCAGACCAAATCCAAGATGGGCATACTCATAAGCCTGCCCAGCCAAAAAGGCTGCCCCCATAATTGCAGTGAGGATGTACCAGAACCGCAGTCCAGCAACATCGTTCTTTTTAATGGCGACATCGCCTCTATGCATCACAAAACTGCTAGAAATCAGAACAATCGTGTTGATTCCTGGCAGCAAGAGTTCTAACTCTGGCGTTCCTTCTGGAGGCCAAGCGGGCATGATCGCGCGGTAGATCATGAAAGCCGTAAACAAGCCGAGAAAAATCATACTCTCGGCAATTAGGAACACAACCACCCCAAACATCCGGAAGTCGGGATGCTCCTCGTGATGACCTGTTGCCTCAACTTCATGGTGATAATTGAGGGCAGTCTTCGATTCGTCAATTGTTGAACCTTGCATAAATTAATTAATGTCAGTGGTTAGTGGTTAGTGGTTAGTGGTTAGTGGTTAGTGGTTAGCGGAAAAACGACTAACGACTAACGACTAACTACTAGCTACTCACGATTTTTACTTTCCCCTTGACGGTCTTCGGGACGGACAGCAACCGCTGGGTCTGGGTCTGCCCGTAAAGCGGAGTTGGGTCCAGCGGCTAAGGCGGGTTCCCGTTCATCGGATAAGGGCACGTAGGTCTGATATTCGCGATCGCCCATACCATAGTCATAAGGACCAGTTGCTAAAACGGGCACTCCTTCAAAGTTTTCAATCGCTGGTGGTGAAGTCGTCATCCACTCTAGAGTCAAACCTCTCCAGGGATTATCACCCGCTTTTTCACCACGAGCTAGGCTCCAAAAGACATTAATAATGAAGGGAATGATTGAGGTATCCATGATGATCGCACCGATAGTCGCAAGCTCATTGAGTCCTTGAAACTTCGGGTCGTAAACGGCAATGCGCCGATTCATTCCCAACAAGCCCAACTCATGCATTGGCATAAATGTCAAGTTAAAGCCAATGTAGGTCAGCACAAAGTGAAGCCGACCCAGGTTTTCGTTATACATCCGCCCTGTTACTTTCGGGAACCAGTGGTAGAACCCGGCATAAAGTCCGAGAACACTCCCACCAAACAGGACGTAGTGGAGGTGACCGACGACAAAGTAAGTATCGTGAACGTGAATATCAAACGGCACTGAGGCAACCATCACGCCTGTAATCCCGCCGATCACAAACACTGAGATGAAGCCCATAGCGAAAAGCATGGGACTCTCCAACGAGATTTTGCCCCGCCAGAGCGTCGCTAACCAGCTGAAGATCTTAATCCCCGTTGGCACGGCAATGATCATACTGGCGATCATGAAAAACATCCGCATCCAGCCCGGTGTACCACTGGTAAACATGTGGTGCGCCCAAACCAGCAGCCCTAAAAAGCTGATGGCGATACTGGAGTATGCGATCGCACGATAACCAAAAATTGGTTTGCGAGCATGTACTGGTATTACTTCCGAAATCACCCCAAAGAAGGGCAAGATCATGATGTAAACAGCTGGGTGGGAGTAAAACCAGAACATATGCTGGTAAACAACTGGGTCTCCCCCACCTGTTGGGTTAAAAAATGTTGTCCCGGCAATCAAGTCAAAGGCAAGCAGAATCAGAGCTGCTGCCAGGACTGGTGTCGCAAGCAGCTGAAGGGCTGTCGTTGCCAGCATCGACCAGCAGAATAAAGGCATCTGATTGAGTCCCATTCCCGGCACCCGCATCTTTAAAATCGTGACGCCTATATTAAGTCCACCCAAAATTGAGGAGGTTCCGGCAACTAGGATGCTAAAAATCCAAATTGCCTCACCCGCCTTGCTAGCGATCGTACTCAAGGGCGGATAGGAAGTCCAACCGGCCTCGGCTGGCCCAACAAAAAAGCTGGTAAGGAGCAACACGCCGCCAACAGCATTCATCCAAAAGGCTACGGCATTCAACTTCGGGAACGCCATATCCTTTGCCCCTATCATCAGGGGAATCAGATAGTTAGCGAAGGCACCCGTTCCCGCCGGAACGACCCACAGGAAGATCATGATCGTCCCGTGCATCGTAAACATTCGGTTGTAGGTTTCAGGGTCAACAAAATCGGAAGCAGGCGTTGCCAGCTCAACTCGAATTATTGTTGCCAATATCCCACCGACAAAGAAAAAGAAGAACGCGGCCACGAGGTATTGAATACCAATTACCTTGTGATCCGTGTTGAAAGTAAAGTAATCTTGCCATTTCCTAGCCCCATGTCCATGGGCTTGGGCAGGCTTATTGGCTTGTTCTTGAAGCTCTGCTTGTGTCATGCTTGTTGTCCGTTGTCCGTTGTTTGTTGTTTGTTGTTCTTGAAGGGTTGCAGGTTGGGAGGTTGAAAGGTTGGCAAGTTGTTAATACCCTTCAACCTTTCAACTTTTTACAGATGATTGCTAACTGCTAAATGCACCAGCCATATGCTCAGAGGTGGAGTGCAACTGCTCCAGAGTTTTCGACGAAATTCCGATCTCTTGGGTATAGGGAGCGAGAAACTCGCTATTTGACCTATTGCCGGGATTAGCGGTGGCAACGATTTTATCTGAAGTCTCGTTGCTGGCAACGGCTTGCTGCTCTTTAAGCCATGTCTGGTATTCTTCTGGTGTATGAACGAAAAGTTGGGCACCCATTGCGCCATGGTAAGCACCGCAGAGTTCGGCACAGACTATGGGGTACTGACCCACTTTATTCGGAGTGAAGCGAAGCCCACTTTCCCGACCGGGAATCGCATCTTGCTTGAGGCGAAACTCTGGCAACCAGAAGGCGTGGAGAACGTCTTGGGCTGTGATATTCAGCTGCACTTCTTGTCCAACGGGGATATGCAATTCACCTGATGTGATACCCGTGTCAGGATAGGTAAAAATCCAGGCATATTGCAGACCCATGACGTTGACGCTCAGGGGTACTGATTTGCCTACGTTTTCTGGAGAGGCACCCAGACCATAAGCGACAGTGCCTTTACTGGTATCAAGGGCAATCAGACTTTTATTGGGATTAGCTTGAGAAGGCGACATCTCATGACTTTGAGCCATCTGCGCTCCAAGATGGTCATGGGAAGCCATTGGATCAAGTCCTCCCATTGAGTTGTAAATCTCAAAGCTATAGACGGAGATAATTAAGACTGTGACAGCAGGAATCGCTGTCCAAACAATCTCTAGGGGGATATTGCCATGAACCGGCGGTCCATCGGCGTTGTCTCCTTTGCGGCGGCGAAATCTAATAGCTGCAATGATGATTACACCTTCTACCAACAGAAACAGACCTGTGGAAATAGTCATCATCATGTTGAATAGCGCGTCCACCTGGGCAGCTTCATCGGAGGCTGCCACTGGCAGTAGACCGTGGTTTTGACCGTACCACAGGCTGATCAGGGTCAAGGCGATCCCAGCCAGTAAAGTTGCAATTTGACTTGGAATGTTCACGGTTTAGCTAGTCTAGGACTTTCTACAAAATTTTTTTCAGGACAGGAGTAGCGAGAGTCAAAGCCTACTCTGATTCTGCTTATCAGTTTGACATTCCCAATGCCTTTGGGGGATGGGATTGTTGTACTCAGACCGCCTTAAATGACGGGTTCGTTAAGGTTTTACACTCTGATGTCGTTAGAGTTAGCTCTCTTCGAGCTTTGGAATGGCTCTGCTCTTGAGCTATCGGTAGCGACCTTCGGAACTCTACTCAGCTTTCAGCTAGCGGCGCGTTATCGCCAGTGATTGGGGTCTCCTCCTCAAGCATTAATTCTCGTATACCCTAGAGTCTCATTCCTAGCCTATTACACTACTGGAACTTCTCCTTTGAATCCCTCAAAAGGATAGGTATTCCAGGAGACATGCTCTATACCCTTTATCAAGGTCAGCTAGAGATGGGGACTTTGAGTCTATAGCTTCAGCTTCTCCCATAGGGTTCTTTACTAAGGTAAGACAGGTTCTCAGTAAAAGAGGATACAACCTATTCTTTTTTAGCAATTTTTTTGCAATTTCTTTGGGATCGATCTGGTGTTTCAAGGTTGAGTACATCATCTCAGTTGATGTGTCCAAAACTACATATGCCTACTTTGTGCGGTAAGCACCGTAGCCCGAAGATAGCGGTTTTCCCTAAGAGCAGTGCCTTCTCAAGAGGAAAATATGTACAATTCTATACAGAGAAATAAGAATATGGTGTATTTTTTTATACAGACTTTAGAAAGGTTAGAGGACTAAGCTCACAATCGGAAAAATCTCTAAAACTCTATCAGCTCTGGCGATAGCGTCATTAGAGTGGAAAGTAGAGTCCGGTCATCTTCCGAGTACGGGTGCTAGGTTGAGGATGAGCTGTTACTCTCAAGTTGAGTTAATTTTGGTTTGCAATTGGTGCTATGGCTGAATCAGTCCTCTATCGGTCGGTTACCACTCAGGAGTCATCCCAGCCGGAAGAACGTATCCGTCGCTTTGTATGGAAAATCGCGATCGCTACTTTGTTGTTGATGGCAGTAGGCAGTGCAACACGGGTGATGAACGCGGGTCTTGCTTGCCCTGACTGGCCCCTATGCTACGGTCAGCTGGTGCCAAGTAAGCAGATGAATCTTCAAGTATTTCTCGAATGGTTTCACCGACTAGATGCAGCCTTGATTGGTTTAAGTGCGATCGCCTTAGCTGGCTTATCCTGGTGGTATCGCCGCTGTTTACCCAACTGGCTTCCTTGGGCTTCCACATTTGCCCTAGGTCTAATTGTTTTCCAAGGCGTCCTCGGTGGACTGACCGTTACAGAACTCCTCCGGTTTGATATCGTCACCGCCCATCTGGGAACAGCACTGTTATTTTTCACCACCCTGCTAGTGATTGGTACAGCACTGATGCCCTACAAAGGCACGGGTGCTGTGGGGAAGTTGCCTTGGGTGGGTTTAACGGCTGCAATTCTGGTTTATCTGCAAAGTATCTTAGGTGGATTAGTAGCCTCCCGCTGGTCGCTACATCAATGTTTTGGGGTGTCTCAACTTTGCACCGTGATGAATAGCCATATTGCTGGTGTGGTTCCTGCAACCCTGGCGACGTTAGCTGTCGTGTTTATGACATGGCGGACGCCTGCACTCCATCCCACCCTACGGCAGTTGGCAAATATTGCTGGCGGATTGGTAATTTTACAGATAATCCTGGGTGTTGCCACCTTCTGGTTACACCTGCAAGTTGAACCACTGACCGTTGCACATCAAGCCGTGGGAGCATCTTTACTGGGGGCGCTGGTAGCCTTCACAGTTTTTGCGTTGCGTGATTGTGCTACCGCCGGTGAGACAACTACCTTTACCGAAGAGGCACCTGCTAGCTAAACATTCCAGGGCTTAACCGCATTACTGCCTTTCTTAGGCAGTGCGCGTATTGTTTCAAAAATAAGGATTGGTAAGGTAATGATTGGGACAAGCTTATCCCGTCAACATGAAAACTTCCTGCAAGTTATTCAAAGCTACTATCAACTGACGAAGCCTCGGATTATCCCACTGCTGGTGATTACCACAGCGGCGGGGATGTGGCTGGCATCAGATGGAGAAGTAGACCCCTTATTGCTGCTAGCAACCGTTGTCGGTGGTACCTTGGCAGCAGCTTCTGCCCAGACGCTCAACTGCATTTACGACCGTGACATCGACTACGATATGGAGCGTACACGTCACCGCCCGATCCCTTCGGGTCGTGTGCAGCCCCGTGATGCTTTACTATTTGCGATCGCACTCTCGTCTCTCTCTTTCACTTTACTCGCTGTATTCGCCAACCTACTCAGTGCCCTCCTAGCGATGTCCGGCATTGTCTTCTACATGGGCATCTACACCCACTTGCTGAAACGCCATACCGCCCAAAACATCGTGATTGGTGGTGCTGCGGGTGCGATTCCAGCGTTGGTGGGTTGGGCAGCGGTTACTGGCGAGTTGAGTTGGACAGCTTGGTTGTTATTTGCGATTGTCTTCCTGTGGACACCTCCCCACTTCTGGGCGCTAGCCTTGATGATTCGGGATGACTACGCCAAAGTTGGTATCCCCATGATGCCGGTTGTTGCTGGTGAAGAGTCTACTACCCGTCAGATTTGGTATTACACACTGGTAGTGGTACCCGCTACACTGTTGCTGATTTATCCTTTGGGAGAGTCTGGTATTATTTATGGCGCGATCGCGCTACTCTTGGGAAGCATTTTCTTGAAAAAAGCGTGGCAGCTGTTACAGGCACCCACGGACAAGCAAATTGCCCGCTCAATGTTTAAATACTCCATCCTCTACATGATGCTGTTGTGTACTGGCATGGTGGTAGATAGCTTGCCAATAACTCACCAGCTGACAACTGGGTTGACCGCAAATGTGCAAACCCTGATCAGTGCGATCGCTAGTTGTAGTTGACGAGATTTTGAATTTAATACACAAATACTTCGCCGGACAGGTGTCTATCGACTTTTGCAAAAGGTCTAATAGATGACAACCGGGTAGGTAAGGGGCGATCGCAGATAGGAGACAATTCTGCGATCGCCCTTCTCCCATCCTGCTAGGCACAGATAGATAAGGAGAATCAAAATTTCGTGATTGTTAATCAACACGAGAAGGGTTGGGAAGTGATTTACCATCGCGCCCATGCATTGCTTGCTGCTCAACTGGCGGGACACTGGAAGAGAGAAGATGCTCCAGTTCGCTTGTATGAGACAATCGCTGCGATTTCCCATCACGACGATTTGGAAAAGGAATGGGAAGGGAACGAACTGACTCCTGCGGGGACACCTCTGGACTTTACCCTCGATAATTCGGGTGATGAGTCAGATTCAATCAAAAAGCTGAGAGAACTGGCGAAGAATGCCCGATACCGGGGACGGTGGGTGGCATTGCTGATTTCTAAGCATATGAGCTTTCTCAATGAAGGCAAACGCGGCGAATCAGAGGAAATGGATCGCTTTCTGGATGAGCAACTAGAGCATCAAGAGCATTGGCGTAAAGAGTTGAAGCTGACAAAGAAGGACGTTGAGGACGCTTATGCCTTTATGCAAATGTTCGATCGCCTTTCACTTATCCTCTGCCAGCAGCACTTACCAGTGGGTGAACGAGCGTTAGAAATTGCTAAAGGGCCAGATGGACAGCGCTATGATGTGGTGCAGTTGAAGGATGGCAAGGTTACCGTGAAACCCTGGCCTTTTGAAGAGGAACCGTTTACGGTTAATGTTGAGGCGTGTTACCTGGAGCAAGTGACATTTAAAGATGACGCGGAACTTACCCAAGCGCTTCAGAATGCACAGATTAAGCCAATAGAGTGGACGTTTGTTAAGGATTAAACGAGCGCTTCTTCTCCTCTATACTCTTGCTCCCCCCATGAATCAGATCGCATTTAACCTACCCAACAAATCTGCAACTACTCTTGCTCCCCCCTTAAACTACTCTTGCTCCCCCCTTGCTAAGGGGGGTTGGGGGGGTCAAAAAGCAACAGCGAAGAGTTTACTGCCTCAATTCTCGAATCTCCTGAGCAATTGTTTCTAGAACCCCATTCAGGTTTTCATATACCTGATTATTCGTAAATCTGAGGAATTTAATTCCGGCTGATTCAATGAATATTTGCCTCTCATTGTCATAGTGTGCAGCTCCTTCTTGAAAATGACTTTCACCATCAATTTCTATCGCTAGCTTAATTTCAGGGGAATAAAAATCTAGGACAAAGCGATCGACGCTGTACTGATTACGAAACTTACAGTTTTCAATTTGTTTACACCTAAGCTTTTGCCAAATGAGCGCTTCAGCTTTGGTCATATTGCTGCGAAGCTGTCGCCGTTTTAATTTCTCGGTTGTTTTGTTGAAGAGTTTGGTCATTGGTGTAGCTTTGGTTTCACCCCCCTAGCCCCCCTTACTAAGGGGGGAACAAGAGAAGAGAGTGCATTAGTTAGCTTCAGCATAACTATTTTGCGATCGCATCTCTATCAAGCATCAGCGAGATCGCGTTCCTCCTGAGCGATGCGATCGCAATTTTATTAGGAATCAGCGCGATCGCGCCTACAACCAAATGCTCACCCAACGTTTTGATTGACAACCAAAACTTTCCGAACGCACTCCATCCAATCCTCCCATGCCGCTGGATCTGCTGTCGTTCCATCTTCTGACATCATCAAATCTGAAAGTAGCCCCCCAACCTCATCAGATTGGGTGCGCTCATAGAAACTTTCTAGGAATAACACCATTGCCTCAAACGCTTTTCTTTCACTCAATTTTTCCACTGGCGTCCTCTACTCATTTCAAGATGGTTTTGCCTGCCTCTAATTGGGCTTTTCTTACTTCTTCTTGTGCGTCTGACATTATCCTATTCTAGGAATCTGCGGTAAGCATATCTCTATCAAGCATCAACGCTAAGTGCTTCGCACCGCTCCGCTAACGCATACCTTGAGCATGATAGTGGTATTTTTGAAGAAGCGATCGCCATTTTCCAACTACTAGTAGACTCCGCCGTTAGCTGTAATCTATCCCCACTTCTGAACTTTGTATAGCAAGCAGCAGTAAGCTTTCAGCCAAATAGGCTCAGGCGATCGCACTCAAAGTCTCTCAAGCCCCTCACTCAATAGCGATCAATTAAGAGTAACTGAAGCCAGAAGGGTTAGAATGCGATCGCACTATTACCTCAACCTTCATGCCATGACATCAGGCGTAACTTATCCTCATATTGAGAGAGTAGAAGGTCAACCAGCACGGTTGCAGCGAATACCGCGTGTGCGCGTTGCTCAAATTGTAATGGACTACCTGGCATATGGCTGGTCACCTGATGAAATGTGCCGTCTCAAGTCTGAAAGTAGTCCTCCGATTTTATCAGATTTGGTGCGCTTATAGAAGCATTCTATGAATAAAAAATGCATCAAAAGCCTATATTTCAGTTAATTTTTGTCCTGACGCGCCTTTATTTCATTAAGAAAAAATATGAAGTGTAAATTTTGTGGAAATCCGGTAGTATTAATCGGTAATTGTTGTGAAAACTGTGGAATAGAGCGTGGATTTATACTCCGTAAAGCTGAGGAATTATCAGAAGATGAACGATCTAAATATGGGCTTTGGCTAGAGGATAGAGGTTATATCAGTTACAGCCGCAGCAAGGAGGAATTAGAAGGGTGTGCTGAAGAAATTAACAATGAATATCCGGATATGAGAGTAGAGGTTAGGAGTTTAGAAGATAGCTAAATTTATTAACTGGACATTGGGATGTGCCAGTTCTGGATGAGCCTGTGCCTAATCACTACATGTTACAGTCCATAAACTTTGATGCGACGGGATTGAAGGAATTCGAGCAGGTGGGATTGGAACAGTAGAGCATAGTTGGAAAGGCGTCAGCTGATTGAGTCTTCATCTAAGTTTTGCCAAAAACCAGGCGAATAGTAAGCCTCAAGCCAACAACTCATCTACCGCCACACTAAACCCCTGTAATACCTTTTGAGTGCTAACCACCTCACCCGCTTTAAACCCTACTAGTTGACTTTGGGTCATCACCAAGACTAAACGACTCTCAGGAAACACTAACCAGACTTCCTCGCAACCCGACTGTAAATATTCCTGAGCTTTGAGTAACACCTCCTCAGCAATATCCGTGGGTGAAACAATCTCAGCAATTAGCGGAAAACTCTGTGGCAGTATATCTGCCTTGCCAAACTGCGCGACTAGTTCAGGCGTAAGATAGGCAACATCCGGACGCCGCACTTGCTTACTAGTGCGACAAGGTACGTCCGTATAGACTTTTCCCCCTTGTCCACCAGAGATTGTGTAGCTTTTCCAGTAAAAGCCCAGATTAATCTGAATTTCACTATGCTGTAACGTCATTCCATTTTTCTCTATAAGCTGCCCATCCACCCACTCCATGTGTTCCGGGAGAATGAGCGTGGACTCATCAAGAGAGATATTTTCCAATACAACAGCAGTAGTCACCATAGTTATCTACTCTCCTTTGGGGCTTTGATTACAGAGGGATAGGTCTGATGTCAGATTAGCGCTTCACGCCCTCTCGCAGTTAAACCCCTAAAATGGAAAGAAAGAGTGTTTAGATTTGTGTAGCCTATCCAAGCAGAGAAATAGTTATGGCAGCTGCTGTTTTAATCCAGAACCTCCAGAAGCGCTACGGCACAGTTGAAGCCGTTAAGGATATTTCCTTTCAAGTTGAACCTGGAGAAATCTTTGGGCTACTCGGTCCCAATGGTGCAGGGAAAACGACGACGATTCGCTGTCTGTGTACCTTAACCAAACCCGATGCAGGTAAAGTTGAGGTATCTGGTATTTCCGTTATCGATCAGCCCAGAGCAGCCAGACGACGCTTAGGTTATGTCGCTCAGGAAGTTGCCTTAGATAAGGTACTCACCGGGCGAGAACTTTTGCAACTGCAAGCTGCACTTTATCACCTCCCCGGCAATCTCGCCAAAAAGCGGATTGAGGAAGTTATCGAGATTTTAGGCTTAGGGGAATGGGCGGATAAAAAGACTGGCACGTATTCTGGAGGAATGCGTAGACGCATTGACTTAGCCGCTGGGTTGCTGCATCAACCGGATGTTTTGGTGCTAGATGAACCAACGGTAGGGCTGGATATTGAAAGCCGCGTTGTGGTATGGGATTTATTGCGTAAACTGCGGGAAGCGGGAACTACGGTTTTGATTACCAGCCACTATTTAGAAGAGATTGATGTGTTGGCTGACCGAGTGGCGATTATCGACAAAGGTGTTGTGATTGCTGAGGGGACACCTTCACAGTTAAAGGATAAAGTAGGAGGCGATCGCATTACGCTTCGCATCCGTGAGTTCTCTCCGATTGAGGAAGCCGAAAGAGCCAGAGATATGCTTCAATCTCTATCCTTTGTGCAAGAAGTCATTATCAACAGCGCTCAAGGCAACTCCTTAAACCTAGTTGTGAAACCTCAAAGTGATGCATTGATGAGCATTCAGCAATCATTAAAGGATGCTGGTTTACCAACGTTCGGAATTGCTCAAGCACGTCCCAGTTTAGATGATGTCTACCTCGCCGCTACTGGTAAAACATTAATGGATGCCGAACTCGCAGCCGCCGGAAGCCGTGACCCCAAGGCAGAAAAGAAACAAAGTATGCGGTAGTTTAGGATGTCTTGTAGGACAGGCATCTTGCCTGTCTTAGAGCCTATCCGAAAAGTAAATTTAAGAGATTTGAAACCGCAGATAAACGCAGATAAACGCAGATGAATACAGATGGATACAGATGAATACAGATACCTAATCATCTTGAACGGACTTTTCGGATAGGTTGTTAGTGACAATAACAGGCATCTTGCCTGCTCCCCAAAAGACAAAAAATCCCTTTGAAAGACACAAAAAAATAAAATGAGCGGAACTATTACTCCTTCTAAACCTGACATCAACTTGCAGCCAAAGGTAGCCAGTCAACTCCCGGTTAGCGATAATCCTGGTTTCGGTGAATTTGTCCAAGAAACTTTGGCTCTCACCAAGCGTCTATTCATTCAGCTGCAACGGCGTCCTTCAACATTAA
>CBDTXL010000009.1:0-41781 GCA_965364435.1 uncultured bacterium | reverse complement strand
AGCCTCAACTCCTTTTATTAAAAATACTTATCACCCTGACTCCTGGAGAGCCAAAGAGCTTTTCATCGACATTCCAGAATCGTGGAACTTCTAGAGGAAGTGGATTAACTTCACGTAACGTTAAGGAAGCAGGATTCTTATATCGAGGATTTCCAGCCATCAGCAGGCTATACTTGACCAAGTGTTCAGTAGTTTGAGGAGAAGGTAAAACACTAGCCCTGAGGTGTTCCCTAAGGAAATTTTGATAAGCCTGAGTTGGAACGCCACTCTGCAAAGCAAGTTCAAAATCAAATGAACTGCCGGGTTCTATGATGCGAATTATGCTGTCATTAAGAGGCGTTGGATATAAACGTTGGAGAATTGAAGCTATATGTAAAAGTCTAGCGTTATTGGCTTCAGTAGCAAGCGTTCCAGTTCTTAAACAAATCAAGTTATCGCCGCTTATGTGTTGTTCAACATCTCTAGTTGAAACTGAACAATAATTAACAGGCAACTGCTCCAAAACTTGAATGACACAAGAGGGAATCGCTTCTGTAGGGGTCAAAATGTAATCTGGGTTTATCGATTCCAATGCATATTTAAGAGTATCAACTTCTGCCTCATTCTCAGGCATGGGAAAGATAGCGTTTGCCGCACCACCCCAGATATGAGTGTAAAGAGTCACTGCGTTGAGTAAATCTTCTCGATTGCGAATTAAATAAACGAGGCGCAAGGGACGTGAATTTACTTTGAGAGTGACTTCTCGTTCATGAAGTTGCATGTTTAACTCTGTGGATGTAAGTTTGATGGAGCAAAACTACTGGTTATTAATACAATTGTACTATCTTAAAAGTAAAGGTCTTTGTAACTACCTGAACAGGTATCTCGCTTTCCTAGGTAGGACGAGGCGCAACAGGCAATCTGTTTGTGTTTCGTCATGAGTGAGCTGGACATTATGGATGAGAGCGTTCCATCAACCAAGTGATTAGGGGTAAAGCGATCGCTTACTGGTAAGCAGTAAAATTCGAGGCGCTGCTCTTTATCCCACCACAGAGCCAGCTTCTGTCAGACAAACCTTTCCCAAGTGTAGACGCCTCAAGCAATTGCAATCCAAAACAACATCCCAGTTACCCCTTTGAAGAAGGAGGAAACCCCTGATGACGAAAGGCAAGTAAAGTACCGTTAGATAAGTGAACAAACCTCAACCGATGTCCGATCGCTTCTTGTTATACGGTGCTAATGGCTATACCGGCACCCTGATTGCTCACTATGGCGTGCAGCGGGGACTACATCCGATTCTCGCTGGACGTAATTCCCAACAAGTGGAGACGCTTGCCGCGTCACTGAGTTTAGAATACAAAGCCTTTGCTCTAGAAGATACCGCCGCTGTGGATGCGGCACTACTGGATGTAGCCGCAGTACTCCATTGTGCTGGACCCTTTTCTCGCACCTCGAAACCGATGGTTGAGGCGTGCCTGAGAACCCAAACACACTACCTGGATATTACTGGTGAAGTATCAGTCTTTGAAGCGATCGCCGCCCTAGATGCCGAGGCAAGAGCGCTGGGAGTCATGCTTCTCCCTGGCGTAGGCTTCGACGTTGTACCCTCAGATTGTCTAGCAGCACACCTTAAGGCACAGTTGCCAACAGCCACCCAACTCTCCCTGGCTTTTCAAGCGGGGCAAATGTCACGAGGCACCGCCACGACAATGGTAGAAAACCAGCATCGAGGAGGACTGGTTCGACGCGGTGGAGTTCTCACCCCAGTTCAAGCTGCCTGGAAAACCCGCGCGATCGACTTCGGAGAAGGGGAAGTGCTAACCACAACAATTCCTTGGGGAGACGTATCCACAGCGTTCTACAGCACGGGTATTCCTGATATTGAAGTCTATATGGCGGTTGAATCCCAGACCTACTGGGCAATGGTGGCAAGCCGTTATCTGGATTGGTTGTTGGGCTTGGACATTATACAGGACTTTCAGAAACGTCTGATTCAGGCGGGAGCGCCAGGACCAACTGAGGCACAGCGGGTACAGGGCAAGAGTCGGTTTTGGGGAGAAGTTTTAGACCAAACTGGGAACCGAAGAGTATCACTACTACAATGTCCCGAAGGCTATACCCTTACAGCTCTAACTGCTCTAGCCATTATAGAAAAGGTACTGGCAGGTCAAGTGAGTCCCGGTTTCCAGACACCCTCAAGAGTCTACGGTGCTGATTTGATTCTGGAAATCGAGGGAGTTGTGCGATCGGATATCACTGGATAAAGACGGCTAATCTCCACCCGACGGGCAACATCCCATAACGGCGTCGTGCCACGCCACTGTTGGATTTTGTTGTGGATGCGCGATCGCACTTTTTGCACCAGAACATCAATATCAGGGGTTTCGACACTAGAGCTTGTGTCAGTTGGTGGACAGGAATGCGATTGGGCAAAGCCCAGCGCCAAAGGTGATTGCAAATCAATCAGAGGACGTAGTTTGTCGATACGTTGCTGTACATCAACACCAACTTGCGATCGCACATATTCCAACAGTGCCCAGAGCGCTTGTCTACCAGGTGCGATTTCGCCGTAGTCCGCTAGCCTGCACACCATTTGCGGGATGAATTTCGCTACAGAACCACTCCACGTAATGTGTTGCAGCACAGGTGCATCATTACCCAGCGCTAGGACTAGGAAGGGGTGACGGCTTCGCTCATCTGCTAAGAACGGTCTGAACACCTCCATCAACTCATTGATGGTGTTGGCATCTAATTTCACCGTCAAATCAACCTTTCACCTGTGTAATCCCTATAGGCAAAATATAGCTTACGCACTGGGGAAAGCTGCCAGAGCGATCGCGTCCAGAACTACTCAACGACTAAGGAGCATAAATCATAAGCTGCGCCATTCTCAGCTAATCAGCGCTTGCGATCGCTACCCCCCTAATCTTATGCAAGGAGAGCTATCTGGCTGCATAAGAGCTAGCTATTACCCTCAACAAGAGTAAAGACTGGCTAACTCAGCCTAATGTCTTTTAGAATAAAATCCAAGTTGACATTCCTTGTAAGGAATATTAGCGTGTGAGGTAGGACGTGGTCTGGACTTGGGAGCTGTATCTAGACGCGAGAGGGGAGGTAGCGAAAGATTTGTTGGCTTTCTTCGTTGGATTGATACCAGAGGGTGAGCTACCGCCAAGTGCGCCAACGCCCGTGCTAACTCCATCAGAAACCAAGAGGCTCCAGGTCAATCTTAGATATCTATGCGACAAAGGTTTGGCATCCTTGAACAGCGATATCTTTGAGAAGCTGGAGGATGACTTGTACGAATTCCGCATGACTAAAAGCGAGCATAACCCACGGTTCATTCTCACTACTGCCACTCCTCAATGTTTCGTGGTGTTGCACGCTTTTATGAAGAAGTACGACGGCGCTATCCGAGATAGAGATAAAGAGCCAGCAAGACTTCGGCTGCGTGAGTTGAACAGTAGGAAAGGACAATGAACAAGTACAACTTTCAGGACTGGCTCAAAACGAAGGTAAGCGATGACTCCGAGGTAATCCTAGCCGGGAAGCTGGAGTACCTGCGGCTCTATTTGACTGATGCTATGCGGGAGTTGCGAACCAAGGCAGGATTAACGCAGGCACAGTTAGCTCAAGAATTGGGAGTGCAGCAAGCTGCGGTGTCTAAGCTAGAGTCGGCGCTCAAGGATCATGAGCTGGAGTCGGTACTTAAGTATCTGCATACTCTGGGTGGGGATTTGCTCCTAGCCGTGAAGCAGGGAGAGGAACTGTATCAGGTAAGCGATACCGAAAGTGGGTTGTTGGTAGATGTGCCTTCTTATGTGCAAGAGCTGGCATCAACAGCAGGGATGAGTCCGCGTGAGTATGTCCTCTCAGCAATTGAACACTTCTCACATAAGGCTACCTCTCTCGAAAAACTAACTGCATTCCTGGAAGGTGAGGACTCGGATGCTAGGCAGGTACGGCAGAGATTGGGTGGGCGCTCTGTGTCTGAAATTGCAGCCGAGTTGGAAAGTTGCCTGAGCATCCCTGAAGAAGATGACCGGATTTTGGCTGTCAAAAATGCTTTAGCTGGCAGCGTCAGGAGTGGAGGGACTACCCGTGATGCCAGCGATGAGAATGGTGAAATTGAATTACTCGATTTAGCAGAGAGTCTGTTGGAGAAATTGGCAGAGATAAAGCTTAATTAGAACCCGTATTTTTTAGACAAACATAGCTTACCTAAACTTAGTCATCCTGGTTAAAAAAAGACCAACTGACCATCAACAGAGATTAGAAAAATTTCTTCAACATTATTTAGAGGAAGCCCGAAAATTACGGGAGAACTGGCTGAAGTACGAGCTTGATTATGTAGATCTGTATGTTGAGCATGTGGATGGATGGAACAACAACGTAGCGAAGATTATTACAGGCTGATTAACCACCTGCTGACCTGCCGCGATGGAGAAGAGCCAAAAATTCTAATGGCAAACCCTGACTTAATTGATGATGGGTTAGTGCAGGCAATGAAACAGGTAGCTAGCATGATGGCACAGCAAGGCAACCAGTACTTCGCTGAATATTTAATCCATGCTTCCGAGCATCTACCCAATTTACCATTTTTTAGAAGTGTTACCCTGGCGACCGATGCCACCAGCAAGGCATCACCGAGAGGTAACTCTGTAAAACTTCCTCCTCTCTTGCAGCAGATGTTGAAGACAATTGTAGAAAGCCAAGGCAATCCACAAGCCGTTTACAATCTGCTGCAAGCCAATAGAGACAAATTGGATGATAACTTTGTTGAGCAGTTTCGCAACTGGGCTTTTTCTACTTTCCCGAATGCCGAACCAGAAGCAGCACAGATGATGGCAACAGTAGTTCGTGATTTCAGCACTCGAATGTGGCAGTCTCCGTTGGGCAACAGGGCTATCAATTTGGAGATTGCGATTATAGGCTACGAAGTTTCTGCTACCATTTTTACCCGTGAAGCGTTTCCAGAAGAATGGGCAGAAATCCAATCAAATTTAGCACCAGCTTACCGTCATAGAATCAAAGGCGATCGCACCGATAACCTGGAAAAGGGGATTGCAGCTTGCTTGGGAGCTTTGGAAGTTATTACCCGCCACTCTCTTCCCGAACAATGGGCGAGGGTTCAAAACAATCTCGGCCTTCTTTATACTGACAGAATTACAGGCGATCGCACCGAAAACGTTGAAAAGTCAATTGCCTGCTACGAAGGAGCCTTACAAGTCGTTACCCGCTCTTCACACCCTGAACTTTGGGGTATGCTCCAAAATAATCTTGCAAATGCCTACCTATTCAGAATTCAGGGCGACGAGGCACAGAATTTAGAGAAGGCTATTGCTTGCTATCAAGTCGCCTTACAAGTCCGTACCCGTTCTGCCTCACCTTATTATTGGGCTAGTACCCAAGTCAACCTTGGCAGTGCCTACAATAAAAGGATTCTAGGCAACCGAGAGCAGAATTTACAAAGGGCTATTTCCGCCTACAAAAACGCCCTACAAGTTTACACCGCCTCTGACTATCCTGAACGATGGGCAGGAGCTGAAGCTAGTCTGGGTAATGCCTACCGAGAAACAGGTCAAATTACTGAAGCGCTTAACTGTTTCCGCGCTGCCTTGGAAGTTTTCACTCCCGCCTCTTTCCCCAGAGACTGCATCAAAACTGGGCTTAGTTTGGGTGACACAGCTTTAGCTGCTGGAATGAAAGCAGAAGCTTGTGAAGGTTATGCTGTCGCAATTGAAGCTGTAGAACAAAACCGCCGTTGGACTGATGCTTTTGCCCAAGGTCGAGAGATTCCAGAAGAGGTACTTGCCTACACAAAAATGGTGGTGTTTTACATCACCAACGGTGAGCGTAATAAAGCTAGAGAATATGCTGAACGTTCAGGCTCCCAAAGCCTTTTAGATCTGCTCGATAGCGATAAATTCCAGCAAATCCAAGGGATTTCACAGTTCCTAAGTCAGGTATTGCAAACATCCTCAGAAAGCAACGGCGATCCGCAAGTAGTGTACCAGCTTCTCGAAGCAAATCTGGATAAACTGGACGAACACTTTGTTGAGATGCTGGGAATTACAAAGGCTGTTTTGTCGCAAGTGACTTCAGAGCAAGCTATTAACATGGCGGCGGCTATTCTCACCTTCAGCAGCCTAATTCAATCTTTCCCACAAGGCAGCAGCGAAATCAATTGGAAGATTGCCAATACGGGCTACGAAGTCGCTGCCACGGTTTTTACCCAAGAAGCATTTCCTGAACAATGGACAATCATTCAAAAAAGACTTCGTTCCCAGTTACTGTGTCAGTTATTGCAAGTAATCTCACAGCTCGAAGACAATCCGCAAGTAATTTACCCGTTGCTAGAAGCGAACCAAGATAAACTCGATGAGCACTTTGCTACTGGTTTGCGAGATCATGTAACGGCTATGCTTTCTGAAGAGCCGCTAGAGTATGCAAAAGGCATCGCTGCTGCTGTTGTTTGTTTGAGTAACCGGATTCAGGGGTTCCGACAGGGCAACGAAGCGAACAATTTGGAGATTGCCATTACAGGTTACGAAGTGGCTTCTACTGTATTGAACCGTGAGGCTTTCCCTGAACAGTGGGCTATGTGTCAAACATTGCTTGCCAATGCTTACTCCTGTCGGCTGAAGGGAGAGCGGGCAGAGAATATAGAACGAGCGATCGCTCAGTGTCAGAATGCCTCGCAAGTACATACCCGTCAAGCTTTTCCTGAACTCTGGGCAGAAAGCCAACGCAATTTGGCGCTTGCCTATGGCTACCGAATTCGTGGCGATCAGTCGGAGAATGCGGAACTTGCGATCGCAGCTTGCGAAGCAGCAATGCAGGTCTACACCCGTGAAGCATCGCCTGAAGGTTGGGCGAAGATACAAAACAATCTGGGCATTATCTACCGTGACCGAATCGAAGGCAACCGAGCCGAAAACCTGGAACGAGCGATCGCTTGCTACCAAAACGCTCTTGAAATCCGTACCCGTGAAGATTTTCCAGAACTCTGGGCACAGACTCAAATGAATTTGGGGTCTGCTTACCGCTATCGGGTAGAAGGTGACAGGGCAGAAAATATCGAGATGGCGATCGCAGCCAGCAAAGCAGCAATGCAGGTCTACACGCGAGAAGCCTTTCCCAAAGATTGGGCTGGAGTCCAAATGAATTTGGCTAATGCCTATGGAGATCGAATTTGTGGTGACAGAGGCGAGAATTTAGAAATTGCCATTGCCACACATGAAGCTGCCTTGCAAGTTCTTACCCGGCAGGAGTTTCCCAGGGAATGGGCGATGACTCAAATGAATCTGGGCAATGTTTACCTCCAACTAGTGAGCATTGACGAGGCAATCGCGTGTTATCAGTCAGCGCTGAAAGTCTTCACACCTGCGGCTTTTCCCGTTGAGTGTCTCAACACTGGACGAAACTTCAGTCACTTGGCTTTTGCCGTTGGACGCTGGGCAGAAGCGATTCAGGGGTATGGTGCTGCTATTGAAGCCGTAGAAACCAGCCGCACTTGGGCAACTTCCGAATCTCGCCGTCAAGAGATTCTGGCAGAAGCCATCGACGTTTATCAAAACATGGTGCAAGCCTGTATCAACAATGGGCAACTGGAGAAAGCAATTGAATACGTCGAGCGATCGCGTTCCAAACGCCTCGTAGACTTGATGGCAAGTAACGACCTCTACCAAGGCGGCGAAATTCCCCCAGAAGTCAAGGAGTTATTGCAGCAGTTTGACGACTTGCAACAGCGAATTGACCAAGAACGCTCTCAAAACAAATCTGGCAAAAATCGAGAACTGATGGGAGTGGGAACTACTACTCAGAGTCGCGCTGCCTTCCAAGCTTATAATGAAGCGATCGCAACCTTAGAAGCCGAGAAACAGCAAATTTGGGAACAACTCAGACGCTTCGACCCCGTGCTAGCTGGCGAGATTCAGGTTAGCGCCCCTGGCTTTTGTGCCATGCAGCAGCTAATTGATAGTCCCACTACCGCCATCCTCTGTTTCTACACCACCAGCAACGACACCCATGTCTTTGTACTACGGCCAAACCAGATTACTTGCCACACCTGTACTGGACAAGGCATCGAGACATTGCAATTCTGGATTTCCCAGAACTGGTTAAAACCCTACATCGAAGATAGAAACATTTGGAAGTCTCAAATCAGTGCTTTCTTAGTAGAACTGGCTCAACGCTTGCTTCTTAGTGACCTAATTTCTCAGCACCTTGATGGCATCACCGAACTGATTATAGTGCCTCACCTGTTGCTACATCAGCTTCCCTTGACAGCTTTGCCCATCCAAGACCCCCAGCACCCCTATCTTGGTGAGAAGTTTCTCATTCGCTACACCTCCAGTTGCCAAGTTTTGGAATTTTGCCAACAACGCGGTGAAGTGGGAGACTGTCTCACCTACGGCACAGTCGAAGATGCCACCAATGACCTCCCCTGCGCTAGTTTTGAAGGCGAACAAATTGCCAAGTTGCATCAGATTCCCAACCACCGACGCTTGAGAGGCACCAGTCAAGCCACCCGCGACAACTATCGGCAGCTAGCAGAAAAAGTCCAGGTACTCCACTCTTGCCACCATGCCGAATCCTGCCTCGATCATCCTCTTGACTCTAAGCTGAAATTAGGAGATGGCAGTATCACATTGGGGCAACTGATGACTCCAAACTGGCGTCTGCCTAATCTCTCCGATGTATTTCTCTCCTGCTGCGAGACAGGTCTGGGTTTGCCTGAAATCACTGATGATATTCTCACCCTCTCCACTGGCTTTTTGTGTGCTGGTGCCAGAAGTGTCGTCAGTACCCTCTGGGCAGTCGGTGACTTAGCCACAGCACTGTTTTCCATCTTTTACTATCAGCACCGACAACAAGGTAAAAGTCGCCCCGAAGCGTTGCAGCAAGCTCAAATCAAATTGCGTGAATTAAAGAAAGATGAACTGCTCAACAGAGAGGATATCCAAGAACTATACAGGCAGGCAGTAGTGGGGCGAAAGGAAGCAAGGAGGAAGCGCAATCAATATCAGCCAGATTCAGTGGACTATTTGGAATGGGATCGTGAATATCGCAAGTACGCGAGAGGGACGATTGAGATTGACAAAATCAAAACTTCTCCCGACGAGAAACCTTTCTCTCATCCCTTCTACTGGGCTGCTTTCACTTGTCAAGGTTTGCGCTAATTGGAGCAGCAGCAACAATAAAGCATCACCCTATATTCCTTAGAAAAAATATCTGTTTTGACATTCTTTAAGAGGAATATTACAGTGAAGAGGCGAGCAATCGGTAAGGCATCGCTAACAGAGAAAATGACGCGAGTAAAGAGCGATCGCAATATTCCCAGTCAAAGTGCCTAGCTTAACTCAACTGTTCTTTGAAAGACTGGGAAGCTTTGCAGCCAGTCGAGTCTGAGTATAAGATGCAGTGAAGTTTATCATGCTAGCAACTAGAAAGAATTGCTCAAATTTCACATAATTCATTTCAGGAATTCAAATAATTAATATGGCACAAGGATTCGGTGCTGGTAAGACTAAAAATGGCAAATTACCCCGTAAAGACTATTTTGATTTTTTACTTAACCTATTGAATGTAACCAGGAAAAGGAACGGCAGAAAGCGTTTTCTCAGCTTCTACACTACTGCCCAAAATCTCCATATATTTATCCTGCGGCAAAATCAAATTACCCTTCACACTTGTCCCGATCAAGGAATCGAGCCTCTGCAAGACTGGATTTCTCAAAACTGGTTACAGCCCTATGCAGCATCCTGTCACCCAAATAGACCAAAACCAGAGCGAGATCAACTTAGAGCAGAATGGATTAGTCAAATCAGTCCCTTTCTCACCGAACTAGCACAGCGGTTGCAACTTACTGACTTGATTGCCAAACATCTCAATGGCATTGAAGAACTGATCATTGTGCCTCACCTATTGCTGCATCAGATTCCTTTTGCAGCATTGCCTATTCAAGACCCCGAATACCGCTACCTGGGTGACAAGTTTCTCATTCGCTACACCCCTAGCTGCCAAGTCTTGGAGTTTTGCAAACAGCGTGGCGAAGTAACGGAGAATTTCACCTACGGCACAGTAGAAGATGCCACTAATGACCTGCCTTTCGCCAGTTTTGAAGGCGAACAAATAGCCCAGTTGCATCATATTTCCAGTGAGCGACGATTGAAAGGCAGCAGCCAAGCCACCCGCGACAACTATCGGCAGCTAGCAGAAAAAGTCCAGGTACTCCACTCCTGCCACCATGCCGAATCCTGTCTTGATGAACCCCTCAATTCCCAGCTGAAGTTAGGAGATGGCAATATTACCTTGGGACAACTGATGAGTCCAGGTTGGCGTCTGCCTCATCTCTCCGATGTATTTCTCTCCTGCTGTGAGACAGGTTTGGGTTTACCTGAAATCACGGATGATATTTTGACACTCTCCACTGGTTTTTTGTGTGCTGGTGCCAGAAGCGTTGTCAGTACTCTCTGGGCAGTCAACGACTTGGCTACAGCGATATTTTCCATCTTCTACTATCAGCATCGACAACAAGGCTGTAGTCGCCCTGAAGCTGTGCGGCAAGCCCAAATCAAATTGCGTGAATTGAAGAAAGAGGAACTGCTCAATAGAGAAGATATCAAAGAACTATCCAGGCAGGTAGAAGCTGGACGAAAGCAGGCAAGGAACAAGCGCAGCCAATATGAGTCAGTTTCAGCCAACTATTTGAATTGGGATCGTGAATATCGGAAGTACGCCTCAGTTACAAATCAGATTCACAGTGTAAAAAATTCTCAAGACGAAGAACCCTTCTGGCATCCTCGCTACTGGGCTGCTTTTACTTGCTCTGGCTTACGCTAATTGCATCAGAGATAGACTTAAGAGTGCCGTCGCCGTATTCACTACAACTTGTTTTGAATCTGATTAACAATTAGCACTGCTCGTGCGATCGCGTTCTTGGCAATCCCATAGTTGAGGAGTTTGCTGTAATCCTATGGTATGGCAACGGACAGGAGGCTTAGGACAACGAGCGATTCACAAAGTATGCTGCGTCTAATGCCGACTTGTCCTAACAGCTTTGGCGACTGCTATATCTTGCCCAATCGCACAGACAAAGGAGTGTCTGGAGGAACTAACCCAGTTAAAAAGACGAAACGCCCCAGCCAGTGAAGTAAGTAAAGGCTAGGGGAACAGATAGTAGGATTAAAGTGAGAAGTTGGCTCGGTGTCTGTGGTTCAACTTGGCTTTGCAGATTGTATCGCGTCGGCGATCGCCTAACCGTAGATTTGGCGATAGAGACATTCTCTTTCGTGATAAACCCGTAAGGACGCTCCGAGTACGGATGAATGCTGTACTTAATCGAGTCGGGTGGGGGAGAGTCGGGAGGATTAGAGCAAGCGGTGAGTGCATAGCGGACTGAGTTTTTAGCCGCAAGGGACTTCGCTAGCAGTAAAGCAGATTGCAGTTGAGTTGCAGCCGTTCGTACCTGTTGCCGCTGCCAGAAAGATAGCCAGGACGGTAAAGCGATCGCGCCAAGCAATCCCAGCACAAGCAATACCACCACCACTTCCGTAAGAGTGTAACCTCATTACGTTGTTAAAATCCAGTCGGCTGGATTTTAACAACGCCCAACCTCCCTTTACTGGAAGCAGGCATTTAGTTGCACTCATTCTACCCCTCGAAGAGTGGATGTGCTCCAAGCGCTCGTTTCTCATTAGTGAGAAAACCTTTCAATCCGAACGTTTTTGAAAGCCTTTACCAACCTACGGCAGATCAAAGTCAGGCTTTTTTCATAAACCTATTACATTAAGCGACCAATCAGATGGATCGTTGTCGTCCACGAGCCGGGGATAAATGGCATCTGGATGAAGTGGTGAGCAAGATTAAGGGCAAAACGTACTATCATCAATACAATGATTCCACTTTCAAACCTGCGGAATGTGGGTTTTGAGTAATCTTTTATTACGAAAATACGTGATTGTTTACAAATTACAGATGTTTTGTTGAGAAATTGTTTTGCTAGATAAACATAAGCATCTCAACTCTTGGCTTCCCTTTTGGAATCGAGTGCTCGCCATCCACTGCCAGCTACTGCCTGAAGGGTGATGTCAAAGTTCTTAGGTGTTTTATCTATTACAACGGCTTAGCGGTGTTTCGATTAGAGAGGAGAGTTTCCTATGCCGATCCCGCCGACCTATCCCGGCATTTACATTGAAGAAATTCCTAGCGGTGTTCGCACAATCACGGGAGTTGCTACATCGATCGCAGCATTTATTGATTATTTCCCGCAGGGCTTGATGAATAAAGCCATTCAGATTTTTAGTATCGGCGATTTTGAGCGGGAATTTGGCGGACTGGATATCCGTAGTGAGGCGAGTTATGCCATTCAGCAGTTTTTCTTGAATGGTGGAACGGAAGCCTGGGTGATTCGCACGGCCAGCGGCGGATTTGCAGCGGCGGATGTTGAAATTCAGTCGGGTATTGAGGCTGCACTAGCTCTAAGGATTCAAGCAGGTCGTTTAGACCCAGACACTCATCCAGAGCTGATCAATCCAGGAACTTGGGGAAACAACCTGCGGGTCACAATCGACCATCTGACATCCTCTGCCGATCGCTTTAATATGACGGTTGCTTTGGTGGCGACCCGAAATGGTCAGCAGGTGGTTTTACGTTCTGAGACGTTTCGGGGTCTATCGATGGATTCTGGCGACCCGACGAGCTTTGTCAAGACGGTGGTCAATGATGAATTTTCGGGTTCCAAGTTAGTACGGGTGACCGCATCCGGCGCTGATCTACCCATGCAAAATGGAACGATTTCAGGACAGTTTGATGATCAGTTCCCAAATCTTACCAACGATGAACCTCAGATGACTGTTAGGATTGGCGACGAGGAGGAAGGGACGGCTCGTTTATCAGCTGTACCTACATCGCTAACCCAGGCGCGGAACTTGCTGGAATCAGCCATCAGGGCTGCTCGACCCGATCTGAAGGCATTTGCTCAAGCAACCGTTTCGATTTTCAACAATCGTTTGAGAATTCTAGCAGGGCCGACGGCGGCTAATGCCCGGATCACTTTTGCAGTCGCACCTTTGGATAACACAACTCTGGGAGAACTCAAATTAGCTGAAAGTGATGTAGTGGCGAACGTTCAGAGCTACTCACTGGGGGCAGGTAATGCTATATCGAATACAGCACAAGGTCCCGGAACTATAGGTGCAAATGGTGATCCACCCAATGGATTGGCACTCATTGGGGACTCCGGTGCCAAAACTGGAATGCACGCCCTAGAGAATGTCGATCTATTTAATATTCTCTGCATTCCTCGCACCGCTGTCGTAACGGGAAACAATCCTCTAGACCCAATAGAAGCCAGAACGGTAATCGTACATGCCATTAATTTCTGTGAGGAGCAACGAGCCTTCTTCATTGTCGATACACCAACTGGCATTGACGAAGTCCAAGAGGTCAAAGACTGGCTTGATGGCAGTGGAATACCACGCAGCAGAAATGCCGCATTCTATTTCCCGCGTGTTCAGATTCCAGACCCGCTCAATGACTTCAAGCTCAAATCTGTTGGCGCAAGCGGTACGATTGCCGGATTGTATGCTCGCATCGATAGCGAGCGCGGCGTCTGGAAAGCGCCAGCCGGAACTGAAGCGACTCTGCGGAATGTCTTCAAGCTGGATGTTTCCCTTACCGATTCGGAAAATGGCACGCTCAATCCGTTAGCGATTAACTGCCTGCGGACGTTCCCAGTCTACGGTACGATTTGTTGGGGGGCGCGAACCTTGGAGGGGGCAAACGAAATTGGCTCGGAATACAAATATGTTCCAGTGCGTCGCCTTGCCCTGTTCATTGAGGAAACGCTTTACCGAGGATTGAAATGGGTGGTCTTTGAACCCAACGACGAACCGCTGTGGAGCCAGATTCGGCTCAATGTGGGAGCATTCATGAACAATCTTTTCCGTCAAGGTGCCTTTCAAGGTCGGACGCCACGGGAGGCGTATTTGGTGAAGTGCGACAAAGAGACTACTACGCAAAACGACATCGACCAAGGTATTGTCAATATTCTGGTGGGCTTTGCTCCTTTGAAACCCGCAGAGTTTGTCTTCCTTAAGCTACAGCAGCTTACCGGTCAGATTCAGACCTAGGAGGTAGTGCAAAATGGCACAGTTTAGTGTGAATGCCCAACGCTTCGACCCCTACAAAAACTTCAAGTTTCGCGTCAAGTGGGATGGGCGGTATGTGGCTGGGGTCAGCAAAGTGGGTGCTTTCAAACGAACGACCGAAGTGGTCGAGCATCGGGAGGGAGGCGATCCGAGTTCAACCCGTAAATCTCCAGGTCAAACCAAGTTTGAAGCCATTACGCTGGAGCGGGGCGTCACCCACGACAAGGAGTTTGAACAGTGGGCTAATAAGGTCTGGAACTACGGTTCAGGGTTGGGGGCAGAAGTCTCGCTCAGAGATTTCCGCAAGGACATCATTATTGAGTTAATGAATGAGGCGGGACAAGTGGCGATCGCGTACAAAGTCTATCGCTGCTGGGCGTCTGAATATCAGGCACTCCCAGAGTTGGATGCCAGTGCTAATGCGATAGCAATTCAAATGCTGACCCTACAGAACGAAGGATGGGAACGCGATCCCGAAGTGACTGAACCCACAGAACCTAGTCTCACACAATCGTAGTCAATATGCGAGTACTTTCGGCAGCAGAGCTTCTGGAGGTCTGGGAACGAGGACTATCCCAGTCTGCCGATCAGCGTGCTCTGATGTTGTTAGCAGCAGCCTGTCCAGAAACACCGCCCGAGCAGTTACTCGAACTGAGCATTGGACAGCGCGATGCCCGACTCTTGACCCTGCGGGAATGGATGATCGGTCCGCAATTAGTGAGCTTAGCTACCTGTCCAAGCTGTGGCGATCGCTTAGAGCTGAACTTTGCGATCGCCGATATTCGCATTGCTCCCAAGGTCGAGCCTACAACAGTGCTATTTCTGCAAATGGCTAACTATGACATTCAATTCCGTCTGCCGAATAGTCAGGATTTGAACATGATTGCAGGACACGGCGATCTGAATACCGCTAACCACCACCTGCTGAATCGGTGCATTCTTTGTGTTCAGCATCAGGGAGAAGTCCAGCCCCCAGACCAACTTCCCGATTCTGTAATTCAGGAAATTTTGCATCAGATGGCCCAGGCTGATCCGCAAGCAGACATCCAACTGGCGCTATCCTGCCCTGCCTGCCGCCATGATTGGCAAGCCACCTTCGATATTGTGTCTTTCTTCTGGAGCGAGATTCATGCCTGGGCTTGCCGCATCTTGCGGGAGGTGCATACATTAGCATCAGTCTATGGTTGGCGTGAGTCCGACATTCTCGCCATGAGTCCTCAGCGGCGGCAGATTTATCTGGAGATGATTCACGGATGAGCGACTATTTGAGCCATATTGCGGCTAGAAGCCTCAACTTGACGACGGTGGTTCAACCGCGTTTAGCCTCGGTGTTTGAACCCCTGCCGAATTCAATCCACCTGCCTAATGTATCCTCGGAATCAGCAGAAGAGAAAGACGCCGCTCTGGAATCTGAATCGACTGATGAATTTCAATCTCCTGAGGTTCCTGCTCCTGCCACTTCTCCTCCCGTCTCTAGTCCCTTGAGCCGTTCTCCTGCTCCTGCCACTTCTCCTCCCGTTTCTAGTCTCTTGCTCCGCTCTCCTGCTCCTGTCACTTCTCCTCTCGCTGCACCCCCGCTTTCAACGCCAATTCCGACTTCTCCGGTATCATCAGTGGCTCACTCTTCTCCAATGAACCCTGAGAATACAACTGGAGTAACGACGCCTAGCTCGTCTCTCGCCTCAACTGAAGCGCCGCGATCGCCAAATCCGGAGTTAACGATTCAACAGATTCAACAGCCTTGGGTTCAGTCACAGGCTGTTCTAGCACAGCCACCCGCATCTGAGCCGCTTATGCCAAAGGTTCCACAACCTGAGCTGGCATCCTTACCCGAATCGCGAGCGCTCCTTCCGCCTCGTCCTGTCATTCAACCCCAGATTACCGCTTTACCTGAACAACCGACTTCTCCTCCCTCTACAAAACCCACATCTCCACCTACCATTCAAGTGACAATTGGACGGATTGATGTGCGAGCGATCGCGGCTCCAACTCCGTCGCGACGACCCTCAACTCCATCCTCAGCCAAGTTGTCGCTCGACGAGTATTTGCGTTCGCGCTCCTCGGGAGCATCGCGCAAGGGAGGCAGATCGTGAGCAATGCCCTTGCCATTGGAGCCGTTACTGGCGTTCTCAAAAGTTTGCTGGATAATCGCTTCAGCGATCCCAATATATCCAGTAGTTTGGGGGGAACACCTGAAGTCACCGTGCTATCACCGGACCTTGTTTCTCCATCCAATTCAGAAACTGAAGGGGATAAACTCAATCTTTTCATGTACCAGGTGACGCCGAACTTGGGCTGGCGTAATATTGGCTTGCCGTCTCACGATTCTCAAGGCGGACGAGTTAGCAACCCCCCCTTGGCCCTTGATTTGCACTATCTGATGAGCGCCTACAGTCAAGAGCCTTTTCATGCGGAGATGCTCCTGGGTTATAGCATGCAGCTCCTCCATGAATTTTCGGTTTTGCCTCGAAGTACCATTCAGTCACGCCTAGAAGATTTGCCTCCTGGCTCGGAAGTTCTAGCAACCGCTGGATTGGCGGAACAGATTGAACAGATCAAGATTACTCCAGAATCGATGAGTACAGAGGAAATCTCAAAGCTGTGGTCGGCGTTTCAAACCAACTATCGACCCACCGCTACCTACCTGGTGTCAGTCGTTTTAATTGAGAGTCAGCAACCAACTCGTAAGGCGCTGCCTGTGCGCGATCGCAGACTGCTCGTGATGCCTTTTAAGCGACCGATGATTGAAGCGATTATCCCGCAGATTCTTGAGCCTGGGGAGACACTAACGATTCAGGGTCGTAACCTCAAAGCAGAAATTCTCAGGGTGCGCTTTGGCGCAGAAACGCTGGTGACCCCCGCTCCAGCCGATGTTACAGATACTCAAATTCAGGTTTCCCTGCCAGCCGGATTACAGGCTGGAGTTAATACACTGCAAGTGGTGCATCTTCTGGACTTTGGCACAGGCAATCCCTCTGAACCCCATCGCGGTTTTGAGTCCAACGTTGTGGCATTTATTCTGGCTCCTGACATTACGACACCGCTTCCAATCAGCGTGGCTCGGGGAGACATTTTAACCCTCTCGGTTTCACCTGCGATCGCACGAAATCAGCGAGTCGCCTTATTACTCGGTGACCAAGTAATTATTCTCCCGACTCCTCCGCTCACCGATCCACCAACGACAACAAGTTTGAGCTTTTCAATTCCTGTTGACTTTCCTACGGGTGCCTTCCTCGCTCGCCTCCAAGTAGATGGTGCAGAAAGCCTGCTAGACGTAGATGAGACTCAAGGGAGTCCAACCTTCAATCAGTACATTGGCCCAATCATTAGCATTACATGAGTGCGATCTCTAACCAAGACTGGCAAATGCTCAATCAGCGCCACCTAGCAGCGGCTCTGGCTGAAATTCGTCAGGTCTTGCAGGACTATATCGCGCAAATGGAGGACAAGGAGGCTGCTGAACCAGAGACAGAGCCAATCCTGGAACCATCCCAGCCACCTACAAACGACCTGGAGTCTGTGTCTGCCCTGAATTATCTATGCGCGGCATTTAAGCTCACTGCCTTTGAGCAGCAGGTGTTGCTGCTGTGTGCCGGAGTTGAGCTGAGTGCGTCAGTGGCTCGGTTATGCGCCACAGCTCAGGGGAATTCTCAATTTACGTACCCAACGTTTAGTTTAGTGCTGGCTGCCTTTCCAGATTCCCACTGGGACGCCCTAACTCCGATCGCACCCTTACGGCGCTGGCGGATGATTGAAGTTGTCGGAAGTGACAGCCTGACTCAGAGCCGACTGCGAATTGATGAGCGGGTACTGCATTACCTCACAGGTGTTTCTTATTTGGACGATCGCCTTCAAGGGTTAATTCAACCCTCGACCGAACCCGAGGAGCTTCCGCCCTCCCATCAGTCTCTGGTTGAGCGGATTGTCAACCTTTGGTCTCGATCTGATGGCAACCGGATTCAGCCCGTAATTCATTTAGGTGGGGATGGCAAAGGAAAAGTGGCGATCGCGACGACAGCCTGTGATCATCTCGATCTTCAGTTGCACATCCTGCGAGCAGTGGATGTCCCTCCAACTGTAGCGGAACGGGAAGCCTTGGCTCGATTGTGGGAACGGGAAGCCATTTTGGGTCATAGTGCCCTACTCATCGACTGTGAAGGACTAGATAGCGCGGAGCGAATGCGTGCAGTGGTTCCGCTGATTGAAACGATCCAGACCCGTATCCTGATTGTCGGAGTAGAGCGGCTACAGATTTTTAAGCGCCCGGTGGTTCATTTGGAGGTGAATCCATCCAGTCTGGCTGAGCAGCGTCACCTGTGGCAGCAAGTACTAGGGACGCAGGCGTCTGAACTGAATGGACAGCTAGAAGGCTTGATTTCTCAATTCAACCTAAGTGCCTCCACGATTCAGTCTATTTGGTCACAGGTCACAAGTCAGGACGAAATTGAAGCTTCAGATACTCTGGCTCAACGACTATGGGAAACTTGTCGGATGCAGGCTCGCGCTCGCTTAGATGAACTGGCGCAGCGGATTAAGCCCGTGGCTACGTGGGACAATCTGGTTTTGCCAAACCGGGAACATCAGATGCTCAAAGAAATTGCGGCTCAAGTCAAACAGCGCAGCAAGGTTTACGATATCTGGGGGTTTGCAGTCCGAGGAGCTAATGGGTTAGGAATTAGCACTCTGTTTGCTGGAGCCAGCGGGACAGGAAAGACAATGGCGGCTGAAGTGTTAGCGCACGAACTGCGGCTGGATCTCTATCGCATTGACCTGAGCCAGGTGGTGAGTAAATATATTGGCGAGACGGAGAAGAACCTGCGGAAGGTGTTTGATGCGGCGGAAGCGGGAGGCGCGATTTTACTGTTTGATGAAGCCGATGCCTTGTTTGGTAAACGCAGCGAAGTTAAGGATTCTCACGATCGCTACGCCAATATTGAAGTGAGTTACTTGCTACAGCGAATGGAAGCGTATCGGGGACTCGCTATTCTGACTACCAATATGAAAAGTGCGATTGATATTGCTTTTCTCCGCCGCATCCGCTTTGTCGTGCAGTTTCCCTTTCCAGATATTACTCAGCGCACTGAGATTTGGCGACGTATCTTTCCGGCTCGAATGCCCACCGAAGGACTGGACTTCAACAAGCTGGCTCGGCTGAATGTGGCAGGTGGCAATATTCGCAATATCGCCTTGAATGCTGCCTTTTTAGCTGCTGATGAAGACAAACCGGTGCAGATGTCGCATCTTTTGCGAGCGGCTAAGAGTGAATATGCCAAGCTAGAGAAAACCCTGACTGAGGCGGAAGCGGGAGGCTGGGTATGAACATAGAATTGCACATTGAACAGCTAGTCCTGCATGGATTTGCGCCAAGCGATCGCCACCGCATTGGGGCAGCTATTCAACAGGAATTGGCGCGATTATTAGCTGAACAGGGGATTCCTCCTGGGCTTGCTCAAGGGGGAACTGTTGGACAGTTGGATGGGGGAGCATTTGAGATAAAAGCAGGCACACCGCCACGGGTGATTGGTGCCCACATTGCCCAGGCGATTTATGGAGGATTGCAGTATGAGCCAGCAAACGCGATCGCAGGTCAGCCCACTTCCCAAGACATCGTTTACCCCGGTGCAATCGAATCTCCTCCAACGTAAGTGCGGGTGTGGTCAATCGGCTAGTTTGACGGGGCAGTGTAGCGAGTGTCAACGCAAAAAGTTAGCGCCAGAACGTGGCTTGACTGATTCAGCAAATGAGTCTGAAGCACCGCCGGTTTTGCATGAAGTGTTGCGATCGTCTTTTCCAAAAATTCAGCCCAAGCTGAAGATTGGCGCTCCGAATGATAAATATGAACAGGAAGCCGATCGGATTGCTAATCAAATCATGCGAATGCCTGAGTCTGAAGTACAGCAGCAAGTTGAGCCAGAGAAAGAAGGGGAAGAGAGTCTTCAAACCAACTGCTCTTCTAGCGAAGTTCCTGAAATGTCACCTGAAATCGCAGCCAGTATTCAAGGCGTACAGCAAAATGCAGGGCAACCCTTACCGCCAAATATACGTGCATTGATGGAACCACGTTTTGGTCATAATTTTAGCCAGGTGCGGATTCATACAGGTTCATCCGCATCGGCTGCAACTCGTATCGTAAATGCGCGAGCTTTTACGATCGGACGCGATATCGTCTTCGGAGCAAATCAGTATGCACCAAGCACAGAGAAGGGAAAGCGACTATTGGCTCATGAGTTAACCCATACGATTCAGCAGAATCCTCAAAAATACCAGAGCTTGGGGACGGCTGATGATCTTTCCGCACGACAAGCACATGAAGCCGTAAATTCAATGGTGAATCATAAACGGCAAATCGTTACAGTGCATCCGGCATCACTACAACTACAACGTGCTTGTGGTTCAAATGCCATTGGCAGCGTTGGCGGATGTATCGGTGTGGGTGGGCAGGATCTAGATGTTGGCTCTAGCAGCGATAACCTGTACCTCTTCATCAAGGATTGCGATGAATTTAAGCCAAATGAAGAGATGCGTTTGCAAAAATTTGCGCGAACAATTCTGGAAACTGAAACCGTTGAGGTTCACGGGTTTGCCAGTGAGGAAGGCGACATAGCGTTCAATGACAATCTTTCCTGCGCTAGAGCCCAAAAAGCAGCTGCTGTTGTGGCAAGAGAATCAGCGTCCGATATTACTTTGTACCAACACGGCGCAACCCCTGGCAATCGTGACGATCGCCGCAGTGCAGTGATCACAACTGTTCCTGCCTCAAACACCGAAGTTGAGATTGAAGAAGAGCAATCTAAGGAAGAACCACCCCAGGAAAAAACCCTGCCCGACAAGGATTACAGGGTAGAGGCACCTTCCCATCCAGCCTGGGCACCGGTTGCTCCCACCTATCTTTTCATCGGTCGGGGTGAACCTTATGAGTTTCCACACTATTTGAGAGTTCGGGTTGATGATAAAGCTCAGAGCGGTGGCAAATGGAATGTTGTGGCTCAAGAGGGTTTTTACAAGGATTCAGATGCGGATATTGATCCTGCCAAACTCAAAAGCACAGCCACATACGAAGCAGCAGGCTTGATCGAGTTTGACAAAACGAAGGAGCAACTCTGGTACGGCGGGAATGGCCCCATCGAAGCATTTACGCAAGATACTAATCCCGTACCCAATGGAACGTACGATCTGGAGATACCGGATTTCCAACATAATATTGCAAGCAAATACGGAGATTATGCAACCACTTGGTTCCGCATTGGACATAGCGGTGATCGTTACTTGCATCCAGGTCGTATGAGCCTAGGTTGCTCAACGGTTCGAGAAACGGATCAGTGGCCAAATGTTTGGCGTTATCTTATCCGTCGTCGTAAGGATAATCAAAGCGTGGGTACGATTAATGTTGTCTAGAGTGCGATCGCTTGCCTGTAGGTTGAATCGCGCTGTGCAAAACACAACACCCCCGTTAATGAATTGATCAACTGAATGGCTCCCGAATCCTTTATCAACCTAAACAGGGGGTAGAACTGATGAAGCGCCGACCATTGTCCCCTCAATCTCAAACCCTACTCAAATCAACTTTTACACCCGCTCATCCAGGTTTATTGCAGCGGAAATGTGCCTGCGGCAAATCGGCTGGTTTGACCGGAGCGTGTAGCGAATGTCAGCGCAAGACGCTTTCTCTACAGGGTCATTCTGTCGATCAAACTGACCCTGATAAGGTTCCGCCTATTGTGCATGAGGTATTGAACTCACCCGGTCAGTCGCTCAACTCCGATACCCAATCTTTAATGGAATCTCGCCTTGGAAACGACTTTAGCCAAGTGCGAATCCATAATGACACCAAAGCAGCCGAATCAGCTCAGGCAACCCATGCTCTTGCATATACAGTTGGGCAACACATTGTCTTTGGAGCGGAGCAGTATGCACCAGCAACCTACGAAGGGCAAAAGCTGTTAGCGCACGAATTAGTCCATGTCGTGCAGCAAGGGGCTGAAACAAGGGCTGCTAGTGCGGGATTTTCCCAGCCCACCGTGCACAATAGCAGTGCTATCGATAAGCCATTGGAATGGGAGGCAAATGCACTCGCTAATCAGCTTTACGCTGGGGATGCTAGCCCTCCTCAGCTACAGGTAGATGGGGCACGTCTTCAAAAAGCACCAGTTCCGGATGATCCATCGAGTCCCAACCTGATTAACCAGCTAGGAGCCAGTACCCTTCCCTATGCTGAGGCTACAGAGCTTGCAGAGTGTACCCGCATTATGGGTGAGGAGAACTCAAAGTTTTGCCGTCAGGAAGTGCTAGGAGAGGCACCGCCAGCTCCCGCACCGCAGACCTCTACACCCCAGATCCAGGGTGCGGTTATTAGCCCCGATGGTTCGCAGACAATCCAAGTCGGCACAGTCACCGTCATCATCAAGCCAGACTTATTTGGAGCCACTGACATCAAGGCACCAGCGTCAGCTGAGACACGACCTAAAATCGAAACCAATCTCTCTAATTTCGACTATCGAATTACTTGGGAGGCGGGCAGGGTTAAGACGTTTAGGCGACCTCCTTCGCAAGTGACTTTATCGATTCAAACTCGTTATGCAATCGGTGCCACTCCCAACTTACCTTCAGGCTATGGTCGGGGGACTACAGACCCAGACAAAAAGGCAGGAAATACATCACTTGGCTTCCATGAAGGGCAGCATGGACTTGACTATATTGAATTTCTCAAGAAAATCCCTTTCCCACTATTTCAAGGCAAGAAGGGGATGACTAAAAGTCAGTTTAAACAGAAGGTAAGTGACTGGGAAAAAGCTGTTACAAACTTTGAGCAAGATATGGATAGGTTTGCCCGAGAGCGAGGCGACTGCGTGGGAATTACTATCGATGAGTACATGAAGAAAATAAATCCCAAGTGGCAACCCGTATGTCAGTCAACACCAGCACCAGCAGTCAAACCATCTCCCTCTCTTTGAGGGGAACGATCGCTCAATTACTCGCTGTAGGCTAGAGCAGGGGACACTGTGTTGAATCATTACCAACCAAGTGAAAACAATTGACTTTATAAATTTACGATCGCAAGAAATGATTTTTTCGATTAACAAGCATTACGAAATGGTGCGATAAATTACAGATTTCTATCACTTTGTAGCAAAAAGGCTATTCCTCTAGAAGATCGACGCATTTCTGCGTAAACTCATGTGAGTTGTTCAGTGAGTCAGCACCAATGTTGGCTCATTGGGCTGAAGGGTTGAAGTCAACAGTGCTTTTGGGAGGACATCTTCCATGACTACATTTCCCGGTTCTCCTCGACTGCTTAAAGGAGGTCTTGTTCTACTAGATCCAGAGACCTCCGCTGTGGTGAGGATTATTAACTTACAATACAATCCTGAAACCCTGAGCCGGACGCTTCAGATTCAGAATATCAGCGGTGAAGGAAGCGATCGCGCAGAAGCACTTCGTCTCAAAGCCCCTGCCGTTGAAACTATCAAGCTCGATGCTGAAATCGATCTAACCGATCAGCTAGAGTTCCCTGACCAGAATCCTAATGCCACTCAATTAGGCATTTACCCTCAACTGGCAGCGCTAGAAACCCTTGTCTACCCAACGAGTAGCCAGCTTCAGACCAATCACCGCCTCTCTCAGGCAGGTACTCTAGAGATTCTGCCGATGATTGCGCCATTGACCCTATTTGTCTGGAGCAAGAACCGGATTGTGCCGGTTCAGTTGACTGACTTCAGCATCACCGAAGAAGCCTTTGACCCATCCTTGAATCCAATCCGGGCTAAGGTCAGTTTGGGAATGCGAGTTCTCAGCATCAATGATTTGGAGTTTGAGAGCAAGGGCGGCAGCCTGTTCATGACCTATCTGCAACAAAAAGAACAATTAGCTGCTAAACAACCCGGTGGAACTTTGAGCGCGTTTGGAATCGGAGGATTTCCTTAATGGCTGAACTGTTTCCTATCACCAGTCGCTATCACGGCATTGAGATTGCTAAACGAACTACAGTAGACGGGCGCATGATTGCTTACCTGCGTCGGCGCTTCGTGCCCCCTCCAGAGCGGTTTGCCCTGCTTCAGGAACATACAGTTGTGGAGAGCGATCGCTTAGACAATCTCACCGCTCAATACTTGGGTGACCCGGAGCAGTTCTGGCGGCTTTGTGATGCCAATGCCGCCATCCGCCCGAATGAATTAACTGAAACAGTGGGAAGAAAGTTACGAATTACTCTCCCTGAAGGCATTTCGGGAGTGCCTTATGCTTAAGGGCATTTATCTCACCCTGATGATTGGACCTGCGGTACCTGTCCCCGTGCCGAAAGTGGTGCTGGATGCCCTAACGGAAGTCACTGTAACGGTTGCCAGTGGAGAGGCCAGTGGGTTTCAGTTGAGCTTTAACTTGAGCAAGCGATCGCCCCTGCAAACCCTCTTTCTGCTCTCCGGCGGCAATGCGATTCCCTTGTTACGCACAATTATTGTTGTCACCGTTAACGGGACGCCAAACGTACTGATGGATGGAGTCATTACCCATCATGAAATCACACCCGGTAGCGGCTCCCAACCTTCGACGCTAACGATCATCGGCACAGACCTCAGTGAGGTCATGAGCTATCAGATGTTTAGCAATCCACGGGGGACTCCGTTCCCAGCTATGCCCGCTGAGGCACGGGTTGCCCTCATCCTGTCCAAGTATGCAGCTTTTGGGATTGTACCTCTGGTTATTCCCAGTGTGCTCATTGATGTGCCCATTCCGACGGATCGAATTCCTCAGCAGCAGGGAACCGATTTGGAGTATATCCAGCAGCTTGCCGATGAGGTAGGGTACGTATTCTACATCGATCCAGGGCCGTCAGCGGGAACGAGTGTGGCGTATTGGGGACCTGAAATCAAAGTTGGGGCACCTCAACCTGCTCTCAACATTGATATGGATGCCTATACCAACGTCGAGTCGCTGAACTTCCGGTTTGATAGCAATGCCAAAAAAATTCCCGTGGTGCTGATTCAAAACCAGGAAACGAAAGCGACTATTCCTATCCCCATCCCTGATATCACGCCGCTCAATCCCCCGTTGGGAGCTATTCCCCCCATCCCGAATCAGTTTGAATATGTCTCTGAATCCGCGAAGCTTTCTCCAACGCAGGCAGCCGTGATTGGTCTAGCCAAGGCGGCGCGATCGGCGGATGCGGTGTCTGGCTCGGGTAGTTTGAATGTGCTGCGCTACGGTCGATTGCTGAAGGCGCGACAACTGGTGGGTGTACGAGGTGCAGGAACAGCCTTTAATGGTCTCTATTACGTCACCAGCGTCACCCACACCATCAATCGCGGCGAGTACAAGCAAAGCTTTAACCTCAGCCGCAATGGTCTTGTGTCCACCGTCCCTCTGGTACCTGTATGAACAATCAACAGCGATTCTACGGCAAGTATAAAGGCACAGTGGTCAATAATGTTGACCCAGAGCGACGCTGTCGGATTCAAGCGCTGGTACCGGACGTTTTAGGTACAATCCCGTCGAGTTGGGCAGAGCCTTGCCTGCCGTGGGCTGGACAACAGATGGGGACGTATCTTGTCCCGCCACCGGGAGCAGGGGTGTGGATTGAGTTTCAACAAGGCGACCCTGACTATCCCATTTGGGTCGGGTGCTATTGGGGAGCAACCACAGAAGTTCCTCCAATTGGCTCCGCTCAGACAACCCCAGGGACGCCGGTGGTAGTAGTACAAGCCCTAACTCAGGGAGCACTGGTAATCAGCGATGTACCCGTGCCACCAATGAAGGCACCAGGGGTGATGCTGATTAATGGTCCTGCGTCAATTACGGTCGATGCCACGGGGATCACAATTACAGCACCCACGATTACTTTAACTGCCACAACTGCCGTCAACATTACCGGAGCAACAACCAATATCAATAGCGGTGCACTGGTGGTAACTTAGGAGGAATGTTCAATGCCAGGTTTTATTCTTCATGCTGGAGCGACGATTCTGTGTAGTCACGGTGGGCAAGCACAACCCATGTCAGTGAATCCGCGCGTCACCGTGAGTGGTCAACCCATTGTCACCCAAGCCATTCCCTACGCTGTAGCGGGCTGTACATTGCCAACACCTCCAACGGCGAATGGTCCTTGCATGACGGCTCAGTGGGTCACGGCTGCAACCCGAGTCACCTCGATGGGTGTTCCCATCTTGCTACTTGATAGTCAGGCAGTCTGTGCACCGACGGGCACGCCACTCGTCATTACCGCAACGCAAACGCGAGTGAGTGCGATGTGATGAATGTTGATTATCCCTTCCAAATTGACAATCGAGGGCATACCGCTACAACCAGCGAGAATGACCACATTCGCGACTTGATTGAACAGGTTCTGTTTACCTCACCGGGAGAACGGGTCAATCGTCTGGACTTTGGCTGTGGAGTACTGCAACTAGTGTTTGCGCCCAATAGTGACACCTTAGCAGCAGCAACTCAGGTAACGGTGCAGGGTGCGCTACAGCAGTGGCTTGGGGATTTAATCCTGGTAGAAGCTGTGGTAGTGGAGAACGATGATATGACCCTCCGCGTGACGGTACAGTATCTAATTCGACGCACCCAACAGCGGCAGGTGGCTCAATTCAGCCGGGGAGGGTCATGAAATGCTGTACTTCTGCTGCGACCAACGTCGTCGCAATGCGGTCGAAGTCAGTTCCCGCAATGGGATTGATTATCTGGAAGTGTTGGACAGCGATGCGCCCAGTCCGGCCGATCGCCAGCTTATTTTACGAGTTCACCTGATTAAATGGCTGGGTAACGTATCACTCACACCAGACAATATCAAGATTGAAGGGGGCGATCGCATTCGCGAGATTCAAGTGACTGAGGTAACCGCAACCGCAGACTCAGAAGTCGTTGAAGTACGGGTGAACCAGTGGGGAGATTATTCCACCTATACCTTGAGAATCATTGAGGGAGAAAAAAATCCAGTTCCGCCCGATTGGATCGATCCGATCTTGTCAGCGATTAATTTCTCCTTTAAGGTAGAATGCCCCAGCGAGTTTGACTGCCAAACAGAGCGCATCTGTTCCTCTGATCCGCCGTTTCAGCCGGAAATTAACTATCTTGCCAAGGACTATGCCAGTTTTCGCCAACTGATGCTTGATCGCCTGTCGGTACTGATGCCCCAGGGATTTGAGCGCAACCCAGCCGATATCGGCATTGCACTAGTAGAACTGATGGCGTATGTTGGCGATTACTTGAGTTATGAGCAGGATGCCGTTGCAACGGAAGCGTATTTGGGAACTGCCCGTCGCCGGACTTCTGTGCGTCGTCATGCTCGCCTCGTGGACTACTTCATGCATGACGGCTGTAGTGCCAGGGTTTGGGTGCAGGTACAGGTCAGTGCTGACAACGTGGAGCTTCCAAAAGGAACGCAGTTATTGACACGCATTGATGGACAATCGGTTTTAATTCCACCGAATTCGTTAATCTATGACCGAGCATTGAGCCAGCAACCTGTCATTTTTGAAACGCTGGAAACCCTCAATCTGTTTCAAGGACACAATCGGTTCCAGTTTTACACCTGGGGCAGCCAGGAATGCTGTTTGTCCAGAGGCATGACCCGCGCCACGCTGCGAGGGCATCATCCGAATTTGCAAGTCGGGGATGTGTTGATTTTTGAGGAGGCGATTGGTCCCAAAACGGGACAACCTGAGGATGCAGATCCAGCGCATCGATGGGCCATTCGACTGACTCAAGTCACACCGACGCAAGACCCCATCGGCGGTCAGTTTGCCGATCCACCCAATGATAATGCAATTGATGTAACTGAAATCGCCTGGGCTGTAGAGGATGCATTGCCGTTTGCACTCTGCATCTCTGCCAGAACTGATGCAGCCCACGAGCGGCAATATATTGATGCGGTGAGTGTTGCTCTGGGCAACATTGTATTGGCCGATCATGGAGCAACGATCGATCGGGAACCCTTGGGTACCGTTCCAGAGCCTACCCTCTTTCGGGTACCCGTTCCGGCTCGCGCTCGCTGCACCCCTCCCCAACCCAATCCAGTTGCGCCTCGCTTCCGTCGAGACCTACAGCAAAAGCCGCTCACTCATGCAGCGCCCTATAGCCGACCGGATATCCTTCAAGCACTCACGATGGAATTGCAGCAAAAGTCCTTGACATATAGCTCTCTTCCTTTATCCGCTAAAGCTGCGATGCAGTGGGATATCCGAACGGCACTACCAGCCATTACACTCGCGAGCAATCTAGGTTCAAACACAGCAAGCTGGCATCCCCAGCGGGATTTGCTCAATAGCGATCGCCAAGCCCGAGAATTTGTGGTCGAAACGGAAACCGATGGTACCGCTTATCTCCGCTTTGGCGATGACCGCTATGGTTTACAACCCACTACAGGCACTGACTTTACAGCCACCTATCGGGTTGGGAATGGCGTTCAAGGAAATATCGGTGCTGAAGCATTAGCACACATTGTCAGTAACGATGGAGCTGTTACCCTAGTCCGTAATCCCCTTCCAGCCAGAGGAGGTGTTGAGCCAGAACGCTTGGAGGATGTGCGGCAATCAGCTCCCCATGCCTTCCGCATCCAAGAACGCGCCGTTACCCTTCAAGATTATGCAGAGGTTGCTGAGCGTCATCCTGAAGTCCAGAGAGCTGCAGCGACATTTCGCTGGACGGGGAGCTGGCGCACTGTGTTTGTGACGATCGATCGCAAGGGAGGGTTGCCTGTTGATGCCGCGTTTGAAGCCAAGATGCGAGTTCATCTGGAGCGTTACCGTTTGGCGGGTTATGACTTGGAGGTTGATGCTCCCCAGTTTGTGTCGTTGGAAATTGAAATGTTGGTCTGCGTGAAGCCAAACTACTTCCGCAGTCAGGTGAAAGCAGCACTTCTCCAGGTGTTCAGCAGTCGAATTTTGCCGGATGGACGGCGAGGACTGTTCCATCCCGATAATTTTACCTTCGGTCAGTCTGTTTACCTGAGTCAGCTCTATGCCGCCGCTCAGGCAGTGGACGGCGTCGCTTCTGTGCAAATTATAACATTTCAGCGCCAGGGAACGCCCAGTACAACGACTTTAGAAGAGGGGGAATTAAAACTGGAACGGTTGGAAATCGCTCGTCTCGATAATGACCGGAATTACCCAGAGCGAGGCGTGCTGCGCTTGAGGATGGAGGGGGGAAAATGAAGGAATTTCTAGCTCGTAGCGTGCTTTCACTCAACGATTGCGGCTGCTGTGAGGGGATTGCTGCCCAAACACCGATTGAGGTATATAACCGTCCAGGATTAAGCGCGATCGCATACCGAGCTGGTGTTTACGAGCAATTCAAGAACAGCATGTTAGCCCAGCTATCCAATGCTGAATTGTCTGCGCTGAGGAATTTCACAACTCGTGAGGAGGATGATTTTGCGATCGCCCTGCTGGATGCCTGGGCTACGGTTGCGGATATCCTGACCTTCTATCAAGAGCGCATTGCCAATGAATCTTACCTGCGGACTGCCACCGAACGGCTTTCTCTGCTGCAATTGGCGCGACTAATTGGCTATGAATTGCGTCCCGGTGTGGCGGCCAGTACCTATCTCGCATTTACGCTAGACAATGCGCCCGGTTCTCCCCCACAAGCCACGATTGATGTGGGGACTAAAGTTCAGAGTGTGCCAGGTCTGGGTGAACAGGCGCAGATGTTTGAGACGGTCGAGATGAAGATTGAGGCGCGAGTGGAATGGAATGCAATTCACCCCCGCCTGACTCAGCCACAGACGGCTAACTCCATTCTCGAAAGCATTATGGTGCAGGGCACAGCGGTTAATGTGAAACCTGGCGATAAGTTGCTGATTGTGAGAAATGATAGCGATCGCACCGTCAAAACCGTCATTCGAGTTGAACCCGACTTAACCACGAGAACAACGCGCATTGATTTAATAAGTGGTGTTCCACCCAAACCGCCTGCCTATAACGATAGTGCCACCTTTCCTGTGGGAATTGCACCTACAACTTCAGTTCCGCTGACTAAGAGTAGAGTAAAATCACTCATTATTGGCAAAAGCTGGAGCGAAAAGGATTTGCTAGCCCTAGCTACAGCTCAGAATTGGTCAATCAATGCGCTGGTCGAAAATGTCACAGAGCAACTGGCAAATCCACCCCAGCCCGATCGGGTGTTCGTGTTTCGGCTGAGTGCTCCTCTGTTTGGTTACAACGCTGCCAAGCAAGTCCTTTACGGCAATAAAGGCAAACCTCAAATCGAGAATCATAAGCTCAAACTCGATGAATGGTCTATTGCAAGCGATGAACACGCGGAGCGGCTGTTTCTCGATAATGCCTATGATGCAATTACCGAGGGAAGTTACGTCGCAATTTATAAGCCTCCTCTCACAGGTTCTGACAGCCAGGGACCTGACGACTTGACTGTAGAACTACTTGCGGAGGAATTCGAGTTTTTCCCCTTCGCTAGTTCTGTCACATCTGCGGAATTCCTGGCTATTGGGTTTGACACTGCCGCTTCAGGAAGCCTTACATCCAATCCAGAAACCTCTACAACCAGTCTTATCGTTTACAAAGTCACAGCAACATTAACGTCTCCTCGAACGGAGTATGGGCTGAGTGGAAAAACAACCAGACTCACGCTAGATGACAACTGGCGAAACCCGGATTTAGGCGGAAAGACCGCCTTCAGCGCTGCCATTCGAGGCACGCTAGTCTATGCCCAGAGCGAAGAACTCTCCCTAGCAACGCTGCCAATTCTGGATGTAGTAGAGGGAACGACGATCACATTGGATAGCTTCTATCTGGGGTTGCAGGCGGGTCAGAAAATGATACTCACAGGCGAATTAGCCGATCTAGAGGGAGTTACTCATAGCGAACTCATTACGTTAAAAGATGTCGTCATCCAGAGCGGCTACACCCAAATTACGTTGCTCAAAGGATTAGCCCATCGTTATATCCGCAACACCGTAAATATCAATACCAATGTTGCTGCTGCCACTCACGGTGAAACAGTTCAGGAAGTTCTCGGTAGCGGTAATGCTAGCCAGCCCTATCAGACCTTTACCCTGCGCCAGCCGCCATTAACCTATATCAGCAGTGACTTAACACCCAGTGGAGCCCTATCAACCTTAAAGGTACGGGTCAATGATGTACTGTGGCATGAAGCCCCCATGCTGTATGGGCAAAAGCCAACAGACCGCATCTATGTCACCCGTCGCGAAGATAATGGCACAACTATTGTGGAATTTGGAGAGGGTAAGACCGGCTCTCGGCTGCCAACTGGCCCTAACAATGTGGAAGCGACCTATCGCAAAGGGATTGGGTTGGCAGGTAACGTCCGAGCTAATCAACTCACGTCCCTGATGACTCGTCCTCTAGGCGTTAAAGATGTGGTGAATCCTCTGCCCGCGACAGGCGGTGACGATCCAGAGACGTTGGATCAAGCTCGACAGAATGCGCCACTTACGGTTCTGACACTAGAGCGGGTGGTTTCCCTACAGGATTATGAGGATTTCTCCCGCGCCTTTGCAGGCATTGCGAAAGCTCTAGCCACCTGGACTTGGATGGGTCAGGCGCGAGGGGTGTTTATCACAGTTGCAGGTCCAAATGGCGTGGCAGTAGAGAGCGAACTGATTGAAAAGCTGGTCAGCCAGATTCAAAAATCCGGCGATCCTCATGTTCCGCTCCAGGTGAAATCCTACCGTCAAGCCTTCTTCAGAATCAACGCTCGAATCAAAATCAATCCTGACTTTCAAATGGACTCCGTCCTAGCGGCGGTAAAACAAGCCCTAACCGATGCCTTTTCCTTTGAAGCCCGTGCTTTTGGTCAAGGGGTCGCACTCAGTGAAGTTGTGGCCGTAATTCATGCTGTACTGGGCGTTGTTGCAGTTGATGTAGATTCTCTCATTCGTACAGATAGCATTGGTCCAGAGGGGACTCAATCGCCTTTGCCTGCTGCCGCGCCCCAGTCGGGTGGCACGGGTATCCTGGCTGGCGAACTGCTCCTCCTAGACCTGTCGTCACTCAACAATTTGGGGGTGATAGCATGAGCTTTGATGCGGATACTCTCTATAACCTGCTACCCGCCATCTACCGCATTCGAGATGCAGAACGGGGAAAACCTTTGAAAGCACTGTTGACGGTGCTGGCTGGAGAGGTGGCTGTTCTGGAAGAAGATCTAGCCCAACTGTATGACGATCAGTTTATCGAGACCTGTGCAGAGTGGGTCGTGCCGTACATTGGGGACTTAATTGGCGATCGCGCCCTCTACAGTAACATTCCCAATGTTCTGAGTTCCCGTGCTGCCATTGCCAACACCATTGGCTATCGACGACGTAAAGGCACAGCGTCCATGCTGGAGCAGCTAGCCCACGATGTCACGGGTTGGTATGCGCGAGTGGTGGAGTTTTTCCAGCTTCTAGCCACCACTCAGTATATGAATCATTTGCGTGCTGCGAATCTGGCAACCCCCGATCTTCGTCACTGGCAACCTCTAGAGTATTCGCATACCCCGTTTGAAACGACAGCCCATACCGCAGAGATGCGGCGGATTGCCAGTCAGCGAGGACGTTACAACATCCCCAATATCGGCATCTTCCTGTGGCGGCTACAGCCTTATCGTATAACCCGTAGTACTGCCTGTGCTGTGGCAAATCCATCTGATGGACGCTATACCTTCAATCCCGTCGGCTTAGATGTTCCCTTGTTCAATTTCCCTAAAACTGAGAAGGAATTTACCCATCTCGCTGAGCCAATCAACGTCCCCGATCCGCTCCGGCGTCGAGTGCTCTATGAGGAATTAGAAGCGTGGCGTCAGGCAATTGTCGATGAGCAAGTTCCGAACCCGGTTTACTTTGAAAATGAGAAGGAAGTCTTCAATATTTTCTTGAATAACCAGGATAGTCCAATTCCATCTCAAGAAATTCTAATCTGCGATTTAACTGATTGGCGTCGTCCGCCCACCAGTAAGGCGTATCGTCGAAGACCTGTTGACCCAGACCAATCGCCGCAAGCCCTACAAATTCAGGTTGCTGTCGATCCCGTGTTGGGGCGAATTACCTTTCCTACGGGAGACATACCTGAGCGAGTTGAGATCAATTACACCTATGGGTTCAGCGCTGATGTGGGCGGAGGACCTTATGATCGGGGCAACTCAGTCTTTCCCGTACTGACTCAGACTGTCACCTGGCAGCGGGGCGTCACGCCGCTAGCACCAGCCAATGAACCCGAACTAGTGACCACTTTAACCGAGGCGATTAACGACTGGAACAGTCAGCCTCCAGGAACTGTCGGAGTTATTGCCATCTTAGATAGCCGGACTTACTCAGAGACTTTTCCAACAATTCAGATTCCAGAAAGGAGCCAATTAATCCTTGTCGCTGCTAACTGGCCGCTGGTTGAAGTGCCTGATGACCCGGCACCACAGCGATTATTAGGGCAACTCTCACCTGAGGAATTGCGCCCTCACTTGTTAGGCAATCTCTCTGTTGAGGGTACTGCCTCCATCAGCGATCCGAGTCCAGGAGAACTGATCCTCAATGGTCTGCTGATAGAAGGTTCTCTAGAGATTCTTCCCGGTAATCTGGATAGGTTGCAAATCAGTCACTGCACCTGGGTTCCGGGGTGGGGAACCCTAACAGTGGATGCGCCGAATCCTTCACTCAATCTCTGGATCGACCACAGCATTTGTAGTGCTATTACGGTGTCGGAGGCAATTGCCAAACTACAAATTGTCAGCAGTATCGTTGATGGGGAGGATGGGGTTGCCATTACAGCCTCCACTACCGACACCAATCTGCAAACCAGCACGATTTTGGGAGGCAGCACTGTACAGACTTTAGAGGCAAGCAACAGCATCTTTACCGACAACGTCATGGCGATGCAGCGACAGGTAGGTTGTGTACGCTTCTCATCCCTTCCCCTTAGTTCTCAGGTGCCTCGCCGTTACTGCTGTCAACCTAATTTAGCCCTAGCAGAATTTGCAAAGACCCAAGGGAAAGCATCTGTCGAGGATTTATCCCTGGCAGAACAGACGACCGTTCAACGGCGAGTCGCTCCCCTGTTTACTTCCCGTACCTATGGTGCTCCGGGCTACTGTCAGCTTAGTCGGCGTTGTGCTGTTGAGATCCGGCAGGGGGCTGATGATGAAGCAGAGATGGGCGTCTTTCATGACTTATTTCAACCGCAGCGGGAGATAAATCTGCGAGTGCGCTTAAACGAATATCTACGCTTCAACCTGGAAGCAGGCATCTTTTACATTACTTAGTTTATTAACGCCACTGATCCATTCTGGAGGTCCCCAATGAAGGGAGATTTTAGCCGATACATCTTTGACCCCAAAAAGCACTATACCACAGTGCTAATGCAGCAGGGGCGCGTACAGGTTGACGCCGACTGGAACGAGCAACAAGCAATTCACCAGAACCGCATTGAAACAGAAGCCTTTGATGTCATCGGTAAATGTGGTGCACCAAAATATAGCCCAGGATTTCGGCTCACTGTTGAAGCAGATAATCAACTATTGATTGGTCAGGGACGGTTTTATGTAGATGGCATTCTCTGTCACAACGAAGCGGATGTACTCTACACAGAACAACCCGATCTCCCCAATGCGCCGGACATCGCCGAGTCACTATCAGATTCTGGTGTGGGAATTGTCTATTTGGATGTTTGGCAGCGTCATCTGACGGCGCTGGATGACCCACGTATTCGGGAAGTTGCACTTGGTGGGCCAGATACGACAACTCGCCTGAAAACTGTCTGGCAGGTGAGAGTATTGCCGATTAATAATCCAGATTCCCCCTCATCCATTACCTGCGACAGTCGGCTACCGGATTGGGATGGCTTGATTGCTCCGAGTACAGGAACCTTGAGTGCTCAAACCGTTCCACCTAGCGGTACAGATAACCCCTGTCTCATTCCTCCAACTGTAGGTTATCAGCGGCTAGAGAATCAGCTTTACCGGGTGGAAATACATCAAGGAAGTGACCCAGGTCCCGTTACCTTCAAGTGGTCGCGGGACAATGGTTCGGTTGTCACTGCCATTGAGCAGATTAGTGGTGACGAAATTATCGTTGCAGATCTCGGACCAGACGATGTTTTGGGTTTTTCCAGGGGACAATGGGTTGAAATTTTGGATGATGCCCTGGAACTGAATGGACTGCTGGGGCAACTGGTGCAGATTGACGATATTGATCCGGCTAGACGGGTAATAACTGTAGTTCCTTCACCTACTCCTCTAGATAGTAGTCCTGAAGGGGTTAATCTAGAACTTCACCCCAAGCTTCGCCGCTGGGATCAACCGGGTTCAGCGGTCACCGCCGTGACGACGGGATGGATTGATCTAGAGGGAGGCATTCAAGTTCAGTTCTCCAATGGCACCTATAAAACCGGAGATTACTGGCTGATTCCTGCTCGGACAGCTACGGGTCAAATTGAGTGGCCTGTAACTGATGAACCCAACCCAACCCCGCTAGCCCTGTTACCGTTGGGTATTCAGCATCACTATTGTCGGCTGGCGATCGCGCAATTCCGCCGTGAACTCCTCACAGTTGAAGACTGCCGGATCATCTTTAGACCCCTAACCGAGCTGGAGCCTGGAGAAGCCTGCTGTACAGCGGTTGTTCATCCCGGTGAAGATATTCAGGTGGCGCTCGATACTCTACCGCCAGTGGGAGGCTGTGTTTGCCTCAAGACCGGAACCCACACTATTACCCAACCAATTCGGATTGAACGCTCCAATGTGGTCTTAGAGGGAGAAAGTCCCGGAACCCGAGTAGTGCGAAATAACGGCGTCAGTCTCCTCGTGATTACTCATCCCAGAGGTCTGCCCATCTCGAATGTGATTGTTGAACAAATACAATTTGAAGTAACGGGTGCGCGCCAACAGGTTGGTAGCCTTCTAGACCTCACCTTGGTAGTGATATCTAATGGCTTGAATATCGCAGTGCAAAATTGTGTTATGGCGGTTGCCGCTTCTACCGATGGAGTTGAAGCCACAGCACTACCCGTTGCTCAGGCGATTGGAGTGGCTGCTCTCAATAGCACTCAGGTCACGCTTCACCACAACCAGCTCAACCTCGTACTCATCGGCATTTGGGGAGAGGGGTGCACCGCTTTCAAGGTGTCTGAAAATCGACTAGTTGCCCCGACCTTCAACTTGAGGGACACCGTCATTCCCTTTGGATTTGCAGGCATCTTGCTCAACCTAACTCCCCTTCAGGGAGGCGGCAGCGATTGTCAAATCGTTCAGAATCATATTCAGGATTTCTGGCTGGGAGTTTTTGTGGGAGTAACGGTTGACGGTTGCAAGATTATCGGAAATCAAATCCGCCGCCTTTCTCTAGGACAGCTTCCGAATGATTCCTTTAATGGTCAGTTTTTTGTGGGAAATGAACCTTATCTGCACGGCATCATTACCTATGCCAGAGATTGCACCATTGTTGAGAATGATTTGGATCTGAATAGCCCGTCCTACGGCGGAATCCGCACCTTTGGACCTTTTACCCGCATCGAACGCAATACGCTGCAAGCCGAAATTTCAGAACGGATTTTAGCAGTTAGTACCCAATTGCCCGTTGCGATTTTCTTGGGTCAGACTCCCCAGACCGCAGCGTTGCTTGAGCAGTTACAGCTTTTACCCCTAGTATCAGACGATAGCGTCGTCCGCAACAATGTGATCGCGGGAACGCTCAATGGAATTGGGGTTGCAGATACGGAGCATGTCGAGGTGTCGGAAAACCAGATTATTGTTACGGCTCCAAGGCGGAGTGTGTCTGTTGCGATCGCCCTTGCAGGGACCCGAAACACAATCATCCGTGATAATCAGATCCGAGGTGCTCAAGTCGGGATCTGGCTGATCGGCCTGCCTCCAACGGGCGGCATTAGCAACCAAGTCCTCGGCAATCATTTAAGCGATGGGAGTTACGGCATTAGCGCAACGTCAGAGACAGCCCTACAGGTCTCTCGAAATGTGATTGAAAACATGAAAGTGGTAGGTTTTCTTGGAGATAATCTAATTGAGGTGATTACACTCACTGATAATCAAATTAGAAATTGCGGCTATGAGCCTCCAGCACTTCAGTCACCGGATGTGATTGTGGTTGGTCCAACTGGAGCCGGAATTGGGGCTGGCATTCTGGTTTTGTCTGTACTCGGTAGCCTCACTGTAGAATCCTGTGAGGTGCTCAACACGGGGATTTCCAGAGAAGGTCAAGTCAATTCCGAAGGCACATACTGGGGAATTGCGGTTGTTCTCGCGATCGCCTGCCAGATCAGCCAGAACTTAATTCACTACAGCGACATCGTTAATCTTCCTAAATTAGACCCAGCCAAGCGTAAGGCACATCGGGCTCTCGCGATGATAGGCTGGTACCAACCGACTTCATTTGAGATTCCCTATCCTCAATTGGGCAGTGCCATCATAACAGACAACGTGTTTGGAGGTTTAGGTTATCCCTATTTGGTGGAGTTTCTTAAACTTCCCCAAATTCCCCAATACGGCTTTGAGCAGGTTACTTTCAGTCATAATCAGTGTTTTCATCTATTCACTCAGTCTACTCAGACTAATCCTTCGCTGCCTACTGTTGCAACCGTCTCTGTTTGGGGTAGACACCTGATTGTGATGGGAAATCATGTTAAAGCGGATAATCCGCACTTTCCATCTATGAATTTGAATAGCCCGGAGCGAGTCACCCTTTTTGGTAACATCACAACGGGTACAATCTTCAACGGTGGTTCTGGTGTGACGCCTACGAATCCAGAGAATTTCAATGCTCAGGTTTAAACAGGAGGTGCTATGGACGCTAAAGGAATAGACGATATCTTCAAGATGCACCAGAAATTTGTTGAACAGGTGCAGCAGCAAATGCAGCAGTTTGGTCAGCAGCAGGCTCCCTCGCCTGAAGCTTTACTCAAGCAGAAGGAAGAACTTTTGGCGAAATATAAGCAACAACTCCAGGCGACGACTCGAGCAAAGGAAGCGGCAACTCGCCGATATGATCAAGAACTACGTCGGTGCCAAGAAGCCATTTCTCGTCTGAATCAAGAAATCAAAGCCACGCGAGATGCAATGCAGCAAAAGCGCAATCCCAATGAACCCTGATCAGCGAGAGCGATTTTTTTCGGGGGAGATGGAGCAGGCGACACGGTAAGATGGCGAAGATGTCTGATTCCTCTTTCCCCGTCATTTATCAACTGAAGGTGGTGCTGCTAGGCATTAGTCGGAGAGCGATTTTTTTCGGGGGAGATGGAGCAGACGACACGGTAAGATGGCGAAGATGTCTAATTCATCCTTTCCCGTCATCTATCAACTCAAGGTGGTGCTGCTAGGCATTAGCCCCATGATCTGGCGTCGCCTACTGGTCAAAAGCGACAGCACGATAGAAGATTTGCACTACACGCTACAGATAGCAATGGGGTGGGAAGACATTCACCTGCATCATTTCGTCATTCACGGTAAGCAGTATGGGGTTACCCAACCGGGCGGAATAATATGAGAGCGAGCGCGCCAGAGAAGTTAAATTAGCAACATTTGGATTCCGGGTCAAAGAGCGCTTCATATACGAATACGACTTCAGTATTCATCCGGCAATGGGAGCGTGGCGAAGGATGGTGGCGGCATGAAATCCTCCTCGAAACCATCCTAACTCCACAGACCAATCAGATCTACCCAGTTTGTGTTGGTGGCAAGGGTGTTTGTCCACCTGAAAACTGTGGTGGGCCTTAGGGTTTTATGGAGAAAAAGCAAGACTTACTCGGTTTGGCATCTTTTAGAACGCTTTAGCTCAATGCTAGAAGATGGAGAATGGACAATTTCCAGAAATCAGGGTGCTATCTATGCCTGTAAAGAACTTTCTTAGCCAAGAGCAAAAGCAACGTCTCCAACAAGCCCTAAGAGAGGAGGACCGACCGGAATTAAGAGAGCGAGTGCTGATGCTGTTGTTGATGAATGAGGGAAAGACATATGAACAAATCGCTGGGTTTATAGGCTGCTCACAACGCACAGTAGCCTACTGGTGCGTACATGGAGAACCAGATAATAAGATGAGCTTAAAAGATAAACGAGGAATATGAAATTATCGAAAAGCAACCGATGAATATATCAAACTCTTATTAGAAACAATAGAGAAAGAACCGAGTGAACTGGGATATTAATTTGGGCGCTGGACAGGAGAGCGTTTGTCAACTTACCTAGCTGAGAAAACAGGAATTGAATTAACAGGTTCACAAGTCAGAAAGATACTAAAACAAAAAAAGTACGTTTACCTCTGGGCAAAGTATAGTCTAGAGGACAAGCAAAATCCTTTAAAAAGGAGTGAATTTAAGCAGAAGCTAGCGCAATATTTAGAATTAGAAAAAATCAAGCAATAGCTTCTACAGATATAGTTTTTGGACGAGAGTGGCTTTAGTTTAAGAGTCCTCAGACGCAAGACTTGGGGAATATTGGAAAGCGGAAGAAAGTAACAGGAGAAAGAGGGAGAGGGAGAGTCAATGTGACCTTAACGCAGCATGGGGGCTATCAAAAAAAAAGAATCTCAGGCTCTTGCTTATCGATTGCAGCATAAGCGGCTTTCACGGTAGCTGATGCTTCTTGTCGCTCGATTGGTTCGGTGGAAAGCGCGATCGCTCGCCACTTCTCCCGATAAACCGGAATCAATGCTTCTTGCTCAGGTGTGAGCTTGGTAACGATATGAGTCGGCGACATATTTTGGATTCGCGGGTATAAATTTCAACGTAACTTTTTATAACTAAACAAATTCGTTCCTTGGTATGATATAGCAGATGTTCAAATTTCAACGTAACTTTTTAAACCCGTAACAGTTAAAAGTTACGGCTCTCACTGGCATATCACTCCGGTGTAGCGTTTCCCAAAATAGCCCAACGCCAGAGTGAAACCTCATCCTGTCAAAGGGATTGACTGCCTAAACCACTTTTATGCTTACCCCAGATCTCCGTAATTTCATGAGCATTATCACAATTCCATGCCGCCTTGTTTCCCATGAATTCTCTCGCTACTGTCTGTGGAAACTGATGGCAGATCAGAACACACCCCTGATTAGTGAACTGCTAGCACTCGTTGGAAATCACACTGAATTCGAGGCGTGGCAACAACAAGGCAAGCTACCTGCGAAATTACTTAGAAAAGTGCATCATCCTTCATTCAAACCACTCCAATTTTTTGATTTTGGCAAGTCGAAGCGGGGGCAAAATCCTGGAGATACTGCCCAAATCTTGTATCCCTTGTACAGTCAATAACCCTCCTAGTCCGAGGCAAGAGTGTATTCTAAAGTTGGAATAGCCTGACTCGTGCAAAACCGCTTAGATAATATTTAGGAGTGGATTGAAAGGTAAAACCTTAGCCTTCCCAGCCTGGGTTAGTTAAAGAAAGGTAACGACATATAATTTGTGAACAGTTGGCTGGAGAAAGGAGAGGACACCGATTTGTTAAAAACGACAAGAATTAGTGAAAAGCGACACTAATTTGTGAACAGCGACATCTAATTTGTGAATGTACACATTAAAAGCGGGCGGCGAGAATCGAACTCGCATCATTAGCTTGGAAGGCTAAGGTTTTACCACTAAACTACGCCCGCAGTTTCTGGTGCTGTTCCCAGCATAAACCAGGCTAGCACAATTCTCCAGCATTTAAGCAAGGGTCAGTAGCCTTTATTTCGGGTTGGGACTAATTGTGAGCTTGACGTAGTACGGGTAGGGAACGGGTTTACCTTCCATGTAAGTGCAAGCGCGTTCAAACTGCCACGACTTGATAACCTCTGTTGCCAGTTGCACAGCCTTGTCAGCACTGATGTTTCCCTGCACCACTTCCGTAAATTTGGGATTAACTTCAGCTTTCCCATCGATCTCGATCACCACTAACACGTTTAAGACTAAAACCTGATCGAGATTAACCCCCAGCTGTTTGAGCTCATCCTGAGAAAAATTTTTTTTGTTATCGTTCGGCGTCTTGCATTGTCTGCCTTTGTCAGGAATATCATTACCAGCAGACAGGGACAGTTCGCCAAGGCTGGCATTAAAGCCGCCTCCTTCCTGAGGGTTGGTTGCAGGTGGTGTTTGTGGAGTTGTGCCGGGGGAGGGGTTTTGGGCAGGATTGGGTGATGGCGATTGATTCTGTGTGCCTGTACCGGGGGAGGGGTTTTGGGCAGGATTGGGTGATGGTGATTGATTCTGTGTGCCTGTGCCTGGGGAGGGCTTTTGGACAGGTTGGGTTGCAGGCGCGAGCTTCTGTGTAGGTGTCGGTTGTGAGTCGGTACGGGTTGAAGACGGAGTGGATGTTCTCTTAGGGGGAGTGTTTACCGATGTCGGGTTTCTGGTGGCAACTGAACCAGTCGTTTGAGTTCGTTGGACTGGTGATTTGGCTTTGGGCGCTACAGGAATCACCTCTACTGGAATGAGAGCCTTAGCGGACTGCAAGCCTAATCCCTCTCCCATCAGCAACAGACGTAACATCCCAAAGGCAAATACATGAATCAGGAGAGAACCCAGACTCACAGCAACCCAGAGGGCTGGATGGTCGGAGTGACGCCGCTCCCGTATCTGAGGGTAATCCGTCGGTCTCTCAGTTGGTAGTGCCATTTTTGCTTGTGGTAGAGACGCCTTCTTTAGTCCTGATTCTGATGGCTTAGCTCCCACGGTAGCGAGGAACGAAGACGTTTGGGACTTTTTTGATATTCCTCTAATCCTGT
>CBDTXL010000008.1:0-46048 GCA_965364435.1 uncultured bacterium | reverse complement strand
ATCCAGCGCTTGATTCTACGAATACAAGCGTGGGATTCTCGCGGAACTTGCTAAATAATGATGTCCAGTCCACTGGCTGCTAATTGCGTGTCATCTCCAGAGATTGCGATCGCATTGTATCCTTCAGCTTAATGCGATCGCTTCCATCAACACATCTGCTCTTAGAGCTTCTTGAAGTATCTGGCAACTGGGAATAGCCCGAAACCCACTTTTTCATAGGTGTGACGGGCTGGGGCATGACCCGGATCGCCCCCAGTCTCAACCATAGCAATAGACATCCCAGCATCTTTCATCCAAGCCAGAGCGAATTCTATCAGCGCACTACCAATGCCGTGACCTTGAAAGTCTGGATCGACAGCAACCATGTAGATTTCACCCATGCTGTCCTCTAAGTGCAGTTTCACGGCTACAAAGCCCACAGTAGAACCTGCATCGATCGCAACCCATACATTCGTGTCTTCCGCTGCACAGACATCCTCGACAGCTTTTTGCTGGCTCACACGCCAATGATTGGGATAGAATGCCTGGTACACAGAGCGCGTTCATCGCGTTCTGAATCGAATCAAAGACCGGAGTCCATGCCCGAAGCGAAAGACGAGTAACAGCATCAAGGTGGCGAGGGTCGTATGGTTCAATTTGCATTCCCACATCAACTTCAGTTAACTCTGCAAGCTTTATCAATTATACTACAATATACTACAACATCTGAGAGCTTGGCTTTGAATGCTTACTGCTCTGCAAGCAGCTTGTAAATCTCACGCTTTACCTGAACAAGCAGATCGCGTACTCGATTGGCTTGCTCCAAATTGCCACTTCGAGCAACTTGGGTGACAGCATCATTTAACTGGGTTAAAGTATGCCGCAACTCAATCAATTCAGAAGGCTTGCTTTCCACAGAACTGTCGTGAGCGCTTCTTGAATGAGAGTGCTGGTTGCGATCGCTCAAGAATTGTCTGCCACTCTCGGTAATCGTATAAACCCGCTTGCCCTCGACTTCCTCACTAGTCAAATAACCGCCTTCTTCGAGCATCTGAAGCGTTGGATAAACAGAACCTGGACTAGGGCGGCGAAAGCCACCGCGACGGGCTTCTAGCTCTTTAATCAATTCATAACCATGCTGGGGACGCTCAGATAGAAGCCCAAGCAAAATGAATTTAATGTCACCGCGACGGGTACGGGGTTCATCTCCCCATCCGCCACCAGACGAACCTCTGCGTCCATGTCGCCCACTCATGAAGAATGGATTGCCAAGTCCTTCTCCTGCCCAGGCTGGCACGGAAAAACGGGGATGAAATTGTCTGAACATACTTAGCTCTTTGTATTTTTTAACGTATCGCGATATATCGCTTATTTGCTTTAATCTATCGCGATATATCGGATTTAACAACCATAAATTTTACATACCTCGCCTTTGTACTCCAGACGCGGAGAAACTGTTCTGAATTAGCGATTGAAACCGGCAGAAGGCTGCCGACCTTAAAGTAAAGTTACTCCGACGGTCGGAGACAGCGGATTGCCTCTAGTAGCCCTCTAGCTTTGTTGAGGGTTTCTTCGTATTCTTTTTCTGGGTCAGAATCAGCAACTAAACCAGCACCCGCTTGAACTGACACAGTATGCTTACCAGAATCCTCAAGGCGAACGACCATTGTGCGAATTGCGATCGCGCTATTGAGCTGACCCTCAAAATCGTACCAGCCATAGACACCGGAGTAAGGGCCACGACGCTCTTGTTCCAGTTCGTGAATAATTTCCATTGCTCGAATCTTCGGTGCCCCACTAACGGTACCCGCAGGGAAGCAAGCTTTGAGCAAATCCCAGGCGGTTTTACTGGGGTCGAGTTCTCCAACGACATTGCTGACAATGTGCATAACGTGGGAGTAGCGCTCAATCACCATTAGTTCATCGACATTCACCGTACCGTGCTTGCAGGCGCGACCGAGGTCATTGCGACCAAGGTCAACCAACATAACATGTTCGGCAATTTCTTTCGGATCGTTGAGCAACTCCTGTGCCAGGGCATCATCCTCTTGGGGTGTCTGTCCCCGCCGTCGAGTTCCGGCAATCGGTCGTAGGGTTGCTCTGATTCCCCCTTCAGGCGATACTGTTGCCTTTACCATCACTTCTGGGCTAGAGCCAATAATTTGCCAATCCCCAAAATTGAAATACGCCATGTAGGGCGAAGGATTAATCAGGCGCAGGGAACGGTAAAGCGCAAAGGGTTCGCCGCTGTACTCCGCCGAGAGGCGCTGGGAGAGTACAACCTGAAAGATGTCCCCGGCGCGGATATAATCTTTGGCTTTTTGGACATTAGTACAGAACTGCGAGGCTTCTGTGTTGCTCGTATAGGACAGTTCCTGGGTGGTACTACCAGGGGGTGTCCATTCGAGTACTGTGTCCTTACCTGACAACGGCAGCTGAAGTTTGTGTACTAAGGAGCGGACGCGATCGCAAGCTTGTTGATACGCCTGCTCTAAATCAACATCAGCATCCCGCAAATCAGCATAAGCGATCGCCCAGATTTTGCGCTTCACCTGATCGAAAATAATCAGGTTGTCCACCTGCATCCATAGCCCATCGGGCAAATCGCCTTCCCCTGCCGGGTAAACTGGAACACGCTGCTCTACCCAGCGAATCAGTTCATAACCCCAGAAGCCAAACAAACCGCCAATTCCTGGTGGCAGTTGAGGCAACTTTATTGGGTTATAAGGTTTCAGGCAATTAGTTAATGTCTCGAAGGGGTCGCCTTCAAACACTTTAACCGACGCATCCCGGTGCGTCTGAGTCGTGCGATTTCCTCTCGCTTCCAACACCCACAACGGGTCACAGCCTAAGAAACTGTAGCGTCCTAAATTCTCTCCACCTTCTACCGATTCCAACAAAAAACTGTAAGGCTGACCCGCACAGACCTTGTACCATGCCGATACCGGCGTTTCTAAGTCCGCTACCCACTCCTGGTAAACCGGCACAAAATTACCCTGTTGAGCCAGTGTGCAAAATTCGGTAAAGTCAGGGAGAATCATGCTTTTTAAGAGTTGTTAGCGCAGCGCCGGAACTAAGCGTGAGGACGTAGCCCAGATTTTTTAGGGTTGAAGGTTGGAAGGCATGAAGGTTCTCAAGAATTCCAGGTTGGAAGGTTTTAACCTGCAACCCTTTCCTCTCCGGCAACCTGCAAGCTTCTAACCTTCAACGTTCTAACCTTTAACCTGCAACCTTCTAACCTTCAACCAACTAATCAGACTTCAAAGGTTTTTTTACCGCTGAACTTGATCGTGGGGGGTTCTGGGTTGCTGCCGATATTGCGGTCTATCTTACCGACATACGGACGCCCTTGGTTGACTTTCTCTGGGAAAACGCCATCTGCCGGATGTATGTACTGGATTTCACCATTGGGGTAAACCCGGTAGATTTTGTAATTGTTGATTTTGAATTTTGCCCGCAGTTGCTGACCACCCAGAGCGATGCAGTATTCTTTGCGAGCGAGGTACAGCAAGTTATCGCCTTCGTTCATTGTGGCAGCGCCACCAGTAGGCAATTCAAACACTTGCTTTTTGGGACTGGTCCAGGTAATTGCGTATTTCTCTTCCACTTTGGCCTTGGTCAGCAAGCCGCCGGTACCACCGCCAAAGAGGGGAGCCTGTCCAGTAAGAGTTTCGGTTTCTGCCATAGTCTTTTTTCTCAACCTTATTTACGGCATTTAGGGCATGCTATCACGCCCGGTTGTGCAAGGCGACGCACTCTGTCAAGAACTGTAACAGTTCGATAGCTTTTGGTAACCTCCGCTTTGATCCACCGAAATCGCTCTCTTGCTACGGCTTCAACCGTAGCGTAGCGGAGGTAAGCCGTAGGGGGATAGCGGGAAAGATGAGGGGTCAAGCTCCGAAGTATTTCCAATCACTTCCCACATGTTGGTACAATATTACTTGTGAAACAAGTGCTGACGGTAGTTGTAAAGTTTCAACCTACACCTGAACAGGTCGCCAAGATAGAGGATACCCTTCAGGCGTTTGCGGATGCCTGCAATTATGTCAACGAACACACAGACCCTAAGCTGACGAACAAAATTGCCATTCAGTCACTGACTTATCAAACCATCAAGAACCAATTTAACTTGGTGGCAAACATGGCAGTCAGAGTTTGCGCCAGAGTAGCGGCTAATCGTAAGACTGCCAAACAAAAAGGCAAGCCTGTAAAACAATTTGCTCCAAGCAGCATGGACTGTGATAAAAACTTGTTTCGTTTTCGAGAACATGACTCGACAGTAAGCCTTGCTACCATCCAAGGCAGAGAGCGAATTGAGCTGAAACTAGGGAACTACCAGAGAGGGAAACTCAAAGGAACTAACCCAACATCGGCTCAGTTATGCAAACATCGGGACGGCAAGTTCTATCTGCACATCCAAATTAAGGATGATGCCCCTAACCCTGAAAACACCGACAAAATACTAGGTATCGACTTAGGTCGGCGCGATATTGCGGTTACATCCGAGGGTGAGAAGTGGGACGGAACAGGCATTCGTGCCGTTAGAGACAAGTTTTCTAAGCTCAGAGCGTCTCTTCAGAAAAAAGCCCCGAAAGGCACTAGGACGACCCGGCGTAGATGCCGGGTCGTTTTGAAACGGCTGTCAGGGCGAGAGAGACGCTACCAACAATGGCTCAATCACAACATCAGTAAGTCAGTAGTCAAAAGGGCAGTTGAGTTAAGTGCCTCAATTGCTATAGAAGATCTGACAGGCATTCGCGACCGGACTAATCAGCAACTAACAAACAAGACTGAGCGCAGGCGTTCTAACTCATGGGCGTTCCATCAACTACGCTTGTTCATTGAGTACAAAGCTCTTGGTGCTGGTGTTGTGGTTATCCCAATTTCTCCGGCGTACACCTCGCAACAATGCCATCGATGCCTGCACATTCACCCAGTAAAAGGAAAGTCTTACCGTTGCGGTAAGACTTTTAGGTGTGGGCATTGTAACTGGCAAGGGGATGCCGATTTCAATGGAGCCAACAATATTGCACTTGTGGGGCTGTCTATAAACCAGCCTAGAGGCACGGGGTTGTCGTGCAAGTTAAGCCAAACGGTCGTTTATGTTCAGCTTAACTTGTTCGATGACTTCAGGGCTACTGAAAACCCAGACCTCAGCCGCTAGGCAGGTCTGGGTAGTTTATCTCTTACACTCTTAGAGGTGAAGAGGGGATGAAAGCGGGTCAATCACAGTGCCACCCACATGAATGATCAACAGCCGTATTACCAGCAGGGGAACCCTAGCCGGAAAAGAGCCGAGATTTGAGGAGTCAGACCTGACAATTTCCTTAAGATCTGAAACCGACAAGCCTCCTTCGTTAGAAAATCATCACTAGCTAGAGTTGACAGCTTCCCATCCTCTAGATGAAACTCTCTTTACTACTTTTAGGCCATCAAAATGAACAGCAACAACCTGCCACCAAAACAGGGCCTATACGATCCACAGTTCGAGCACGACGCATGCGGTGTCGGGTTCATCGTGCACATGAAGGGGAAGAAGTCGCACGAGATCGTAGAGCAGGCACTGACAATCCTCTTGAACCTCGATCACCGTGGTGCGTGCGGTTGCGAAACGAACACAGGTGACGGAGCGGGCATTTTGATGCAGGTGCCGCACAAATTCCTGAAAAAGGTGGCAGCGGCCCAAAACATCATGCTGCCAGAAGCGGGTCAATACGGCGTTGGAATGATCTACTCCTCGCCCGATCCGGCCACACGCGAGAACAGCAGACGGATTTTTGAAAAAATCGTGGCTGAGGAAGGTCAGCAAATTCTCGGCTGGCGCAACGTGCCAACGGACGACTCGCCACTGGGCAACACCGCAAAATCGAGCGAACCCTTCATGGAGCAGGTGTTCATCCAGCGCGGCTCGAACTTCGCTGACGACGAGGCTTTTGAGCGGAAGCTCTACGTCATCCGCAAGCGCGCTCACAACGCAATCCGCTTACCGCAGGTGGACCCGTACTGGTATCCGTCCAGCCTCTCATGCCGCACAATCGTTTACAAAGGAATGCTCATGCCGGTGCAGGTGGGGCAGTATTATCCCGACCTCCACGATCCGGATATGGAGAGCGCATTGGCGCTGGTACACTCACGGTTCAGCACCAACACCTTCCCAAGCTGGGAGCGAAGTCACCCCTATCGCTACATCGCGCACAACGGCGAAATCAACACCCTGCGCGGCAACATCAACTGGATGCACGCGCGGCAGTCGCTCTTCGAGTCGGAGTTGTTCGGCGACGACATGAAGAAGATCCAGCCAGTAATCAACATCGACGGCAGTGACTCGCTGATTTTCGACAATGCCCTCGAACTGCTGGTGCTGGCGGGGCGATCGCTACCGCATGCGGTGATGATGATGATCCCCGAACCGTGGACAGCGCACGAGTCGATGAGTGACGAGAAAAAGGCGTTCTACGAATACCACTCGTGCCTGATGGAACCGTGGGACGGTCCTGCATCGATCGCGTTCACCGATGGCACAATGATCGGGGCGGTACTCGATCGCAATGGACTGCGCCCCTCGCGTTACTACGTGACCAAGGATGACCTCGTGATCATGGCGTCCGAAGCGGGCGTGTTGCCAGTCGAACCGGAGCGTGTAGCCTTGAAGGGTCGCCTGCAACCGGGACGGATGTTCCTTGTGAACATGGAAGAGGGTCGCATCGTCGCGGACGAGGAGATCAAAAATAAAATTGCCACCGAGCATCCCTATCGCGAGTGGATCAACCAACACATGGTCGAACTCGCGCAGCTTAAAGACTCGCCCGAATTGTCTGTAGAGGCAGGCACCGGGGCACCGCCCATACTACAGCGCCAGATGGCATTCGGTTATACGTTCGAGGAGCTACGCCTGCTGCTGACTCCGATGGCAAAGGATGGCGTCGAGGCTGTCGGTGCGATGGGCGCGGATACTCCACTGGCTGTCCTATCCGACCGTCCTAAACTCCTTTACGAGTACTTCCAGCAACTGTTCGCGCAGGTCACGAACCCGCCGATCGATTCGATCCGCGAGGAGATTATCACCTCGGCAGAGACGACGATTGGGGCCGAGCGTAACTTGCTCAAACCTGAGCCAGAGAGTTGCCATTTAATTGAGCTGAAAACGCCAATCCTCAACAACGAAGAGCTGGCGAAGCTCAAGCACATCAATCAAGGAGAGTTCAAGTCAGTCACCATCCCGATTCTGTTCAACCCGAACAACGGTGTGAAGGGACTGGAAACGGCGATGGAGGAGATTTGCTCCCAAGCGAACCAGGCGATCGCACAAGGTGTGAATATCATCATTCTCAGCGATCGCGCTGTGAACCAAGACAACGCACCAATTCCAGCGCTGCTGGCGGTTTCCGGTCTGCATCATCACCTAATCCGCAAAGGCACACGCACGCGGGTTGGACTCGTACTAGAATCGGGCGAACCGCGCGAGGTCCATCATTACGCATTGCTCATCGGCTACGGCTGCGGTGCGATTAATCCGTACCTCGCCTACGAGACGATTGACGATATGATTCAGCAGGGCTTGCTGGTCAATATTGATTACAAAACCGCGTGTAAGAACTACGTCAAAGCCGCAACGAAGGGCGTGATTAAGGTCGCCTCAAAGATTGGGATCTCGACGATTCAGAGCTATCGCGGCGCACAGATTTTCGAGGCAATTGGACTGAACCAATCGGTCATCGATAAATACTTCACCTGGACGGCGTCACGAATTGAGGGCGCGGATCTGGAAATCATTGCCAAGGAAGCGATTTGGCGACACAGCCACGCCTTCCCAGACCGTCCGGCTAACGGTCACACGCTGGATGTTGGCGGTGAATACCAGTGGCGCAAGAACGGCGAGGCACACCTGTTCAGCCCAGAGACCATCCACTCGCTGCAAAAGGCAGTGCGCGAGGGCAGCTACGAGCTTTACAAGCAATACGCGGCGCTCGTGAACGAGCAGGGACAGAAGCACTTCACCCTGCGGGGACTGCTCGAATTCAAGCAGCGACAGCCGGTGCCAATCGAGGAAGTTGAGCCAATTGAGGCGATTATGAAGCGCTTCAAAACGGGCGCGATGAGCTACGGCTCGATCTCGAAAGAGGCACATGAAGCGTTGGCGATCGCAATGAACCGCATCGGCGGCAAATCCAACACCGGCGAAGGGGGCGAAGACCCCGATCGTTACACCTGGACGAACGAGCGCGGCGACTCGAAGAACAGCGCGATCAAACAAGTCGCGTCCGGTCGCTTTGGCGTTACGAGCCTGTATCTGTCCCAGGCGAGGGAACTCCAGATCAAGATGGCGCAAGGTGCCAAGCCCGGTGAAGGCGGACAGCTTCCCGGCAAGAAGGTGTATCCGTGGATCGCGAAGGTGCGTCACTCAACTCCTGGTGTCGGACTAATATCGCCGCCGCCGCACCATGACATCTACTCGATCGAAGACCTCGCCGAGTTGATCCACGACTTGAAGAACGCGAACCGTGAGGCGCGTATCAGTGTCAAACTCGTGTCCGAGGTCGGTGTCGGCACGATCGCGGCGGGTGTTGCGAAGGCACACGCCGATGTAGTGCTGATCTCCGGCTACGACGGTGGCACAGGCGCATCGCCGCAGACCTCGATCAAGCATGCGGGACTACCTTGGGAACTAGGACTGGCTGAGACGCATCAAACGCTAGTGTTAAACAACCTCCGTTCGCGCATCGTTGTCGAAACCGACGGACAGATGAAGACGGGTCGCGACGTGGTGATGGCGGCGCTGCTGGGTGCCGAGGAGTTCGGTTTTGCCACCGCGCCACTGGTCACGCTGGGCTGCATCATGATGCGCGTGTGCCACCTCAACACCTGTCCGGTTGGTGTTGCTACACAAGACCCACAGTTACGTGAGAAATTCACTGGCGATCCGGAACACACCGTGAACTTCATGACGTTCATTGCCCAAGAAGTCCGCGAACTCATGGCGCAACTCGGTTTCCGCACGCTCAATGAAATGATCGGACGCACCGACGTGCTGGAGCCGAAGAAAGCTGTGGAGCATTGGAAGGCAAAGGGACTCGACTTCTCGAAGATTCTGTACCAGCCGGAAGTCGGTCAAGACGTTGGTCGCTACTGCCAGATCCCGCAGGATCATGGACTTGACAAATCGCTCGACATCACCGTATTGCTCGACTTGTGCAAACCGGCGATCGAGAATGGCGAAAAGGTGAAAGCCAAGCTGCCAATCAAGAACGTGAACCGTGTGGTTGGTACCATCCTCGGCAACGAAATTACCAAGCGCCACTGGGACGGACTGCCAGAAGATACCGTACACCTGCATTTCCAAGGCAGCGCGGGACAAAGCTTTGGCGCGTTTGTACCAAAGGGCGTCACTCTCGAACTCGAAGGCGATGCGAATGACTACCTCGGTAAGGGACTCAGCGGCGGCAAGATCATTCTCTATCCGCCAGTGGGTTCCACCTTTGTTGCGGAGGAAAATATAATCGCTGGCAATGTCGCGTTCTACGGGGCAACTAGCGGCGAAGCCTACATCCGGGGGATGGCGGGTGAGCGCTTCTGCGTCCGCAACTCCGGCGTGAACACGGTTGTTGAAGGCGTCGGTGACCACGGCTGCGAATACATGACCGGCGGTAAAGTTGTTGTAATCGGTGCGACTGGGCGCAACTTTGCGGCAGGCATGAGTGGTGGTGTTGCCTACATCCTCGATGAGACGGGCGACTTCGCGACGCGCTGCAACCAGCAGATGGTTGGACTTGAAACACTCGAAGACGCCGAGGAAATCAACGACCTGTACCAGATGATTCAGCGCCACGTTGACTACACCGGGAGCCAGAAGGCATCGAAAGTCCTCGCCTCCTGGAAGGAGATGGTGCCGAAGTTCGTTAAGGTGATGCCGAAGGACTACAAGCGGGTGTTGCAGGCAATTGAAAAAGCGATCGCAGCCGGTTTGAGCGGCGATGACGCACTCACCGCTGCCTTTGAAGAAAACGCCCGCGATGTCGCTCGTATCGGTGGCAGCTAGGATTCGGTGGCAGACGATGCAACAAGGGGTTTAAACCCCTTGTTAACTCGCTGGGTTGTCTGTGGTCGCGAAGTTGCGAGGTTGTCTGTTAGTGTCCAGATCAAGTTAGACCCCAGTATCCTCCTGGTACACAATGAACTGAAGCAGATTGGTGCATCCAACAACATTCCTCAACTCAAGTTCAAGTGACAGCAGCTTGGTAAACTAATGAGTCGCAGTATTCGCCTCTTCCCTACGTATACTCAACGCGAGAATCAGACTACTAATCACTGTTTACTGATTCTCAAGATGCTTTACGAAGAAAACCCAAAGTTTCTGTCAGAGGTCCTTAATGCTCTACTTGGAGAGAATCTGGCTGGTACAGTCGGTGTGAAATTTGTGCAGCAGCAGCGAGGCAAACAGAGCGTTCCTGATGGGCAGATTTCGCAGGAACCCTTCACGATTTTTATTGAAACTAAGCGAGGGAGCTATTTTTCTGAGGAACAACTTCAATCCCACATCGAAACATTGAGGAATAGACAAGGGGCGAAAGTTTTGATTGCCTTGGGGAACTTTGAGCGAGATGAAGACCCTGACGATCCTGCATTTGACAAAGTGAGACAACTAGCTAGTGAGACTTCTGTTATCTTTGCCCCTGTCAGCTTTGAGAAATTTCTACAAGCGATTCAGTTAAGCTACTTACCTAAGAATCTTGCGGATGCTATTTCTGACCTAAGTGAGTACTTTGATGAGGAAAATCTACTTCCTTCTTGGAAGTATCGATTGGATGTTGTCAACTGTAAGTTGAGTTTTGACGGGGTTCTGCAATATAGAATATACACTTGTCCAGCTAAGGATGGTCAATATAACCACAGACGTAGTCTTTACTTTGGGATGTACTGCAACAAGCGAGTAGAGCAAATTGCTTTGATTGAAGCGGTTATTGATCTGGAATCAGAAGAAGAATATTCTCTAAAATGGAAAAATATAGAAAAATCTGATAGCGAATTAGTTCAGACGGCGAGAGCTAGGCGAGGTAAACTAGAGGATTCCTGGTATCCTGTCAGAGTGTTCTTACTAGGGGAACCTTGCTCAACAAATTTTGTTAAATTCAGTCCAGGCGGAATGTACAGTAGTAAACAGTATTTCGATATCAGCAAACTAAAAGTTACAGATGCTGCTGATCTCGCTGCGAAACTCAAGGATAAAACCTGGGAAAACTATTAAGTTATATCGAGTATCCCCGCGATTTGCCGTCTGAACAGCCACCACTCAAACGCATCCGCAACTGAAAAAATCCGTCCTGTAGAAATATTAAAGAGATGACTACGGAAACCATGATCGCAGGAATCATCACTACAAAACAATACATTGAAGAACAGGAGGGTTGCTATCGCATTGTCGGGAAGCGGGTTTCTCTGGATTCAATTGTCTATGCCTTCCTTGCGGGACAATCCCCTGAAAGTATCGTTCAGTCATTCCCTGTACTGACGTTAGAAGAAGTCTATGGATCGATCGCCTTCTACCTCGCGAATCGCACAGCAATTGATGCGTATTTATCTTCAGGGGAGCAAATTTTTGAAACGTTGAGACAGCAAGCTAGGGAAAACAACTCATTACTCTATCAAAAACTCTACACTAATCAGACCAGCCCGTCGTGAAAATTCGCTTCCAGGCAGACGCAGATCTTAACCAAGCGATTGTGACAGGTATTCTGAGACGTGAGCCTATTGTTGATTTCCAAACAGCCAACCTATCAAATTTAAGTGGATTGAGTGATTTGGAAGTTCTGGATTTTGTGGCGCAGGAGGGTAGAGTTCTCGCTTCCCATGACCAAAGAACCATGCCGAGATACTTCGCTGAATTTGTTGTTACTCAAACAAGTGCGGGGGTGATTATTGTGTTACAAAGTTTGCCAATTAGTGAAGCAATAAACGGTCTAATCAAGATATGGCAGACATCAGAAGCAGAAGACTGGGTTAACCGCATTGCATACTTACCTCTATGATTCCAGCAACGACTGATACAAATTTCAATTGAGACACAACTATGGGAAAACCAACTGGCTTTATCGAATTTATCCGCGAATTACCCTCTGAAGTAGCGCCGAGCGATCGCATCCGCAACTGGGACGAATTCCACCTGCACATGCCGGAGGACAAACTCCGTACCCAGGGCGCACGCTGTATGGACTGCGGCATTCCATTTTGCCACACGGGCACGCTGATCAGCGGCATGGCGAGTGGTTGCCCGATCAACAACCTCATTCCTGAGTGGAACGACCTCGTCTATCGCGGACTCTGGCACGAGGCGCTCGATCGCCTGCACAAGACGAACAACTTTCCGGAATTCACGGGTCGCGTCTGTCCCGCACCCTGCGAGGGTTCGTGCGTGCTTGGCATCACCAATCCGCCAGTCACGATCAAGAACATCGAGAGTGCGATCGCTGACAAAGGCTGGGACGAAGGCTGGGTCACCCCCGAACCACCAACCAAGCGCACCGGGAAAAAAGTCGCCGTCATCGGTTCCGGTCCCGCCGGTCTGTGTGCCGCCGCGCAGCTCAACAAGGCTGGTCATTGGGTCACCGTGTTTGAACGCGCCGATCGCCCCGGCGGACTGCTCATGTATGGCATCCCCAACATGAAGCTCGATAAGGAAGAGGTCGTCATGCGCCGCCTCAGAGTCCTTGAGGAGGAGGGCGTAAAGTTCATCTGCAACACCGAGGTCGGCAAAGACTTTCCCGTCGAGAATCTGCTCAAGGAATTCGACTCTGTGGTACTCTGCACCGGTGCCACCAAGCCGCGTGACCTTCCAATCGTTGGGCGTGAGTTGAAAGGCATCCACTTTGCAATGGACTTCCTTACGGCGAACACCAAGGCAGTTCTGGACAAGCACAAGAACGGCAGTTTCATCTCCGCCGAAGGCAAGGATGTTGTCATCATCGGCGGCGGCGACACTGGCACCGACTGCGTTGGTACGTCGATGCGCCACGACTGCAAGAGCCTCGTGCAGCTTGAAATCCTACCTCAACCGCCGTTAGAGCGTGCCGCCAATAACCCGTGGCCTGAGTGGCCCAAGGTCTACAAAATGGACTACGGACAGGAGGAAGCTGCCGCCAAGTTCGGCGCTGATCCGCGTGTCTATCTCACCACTGCCACAAAGTTCGAGGGCGACGAAAACGGCAACGTCAAAGCTGTCCACACCGTGCAGGTGCAGTGGGATAAAAATGACAAAGGCCAGTTTATTCCGAAGCACGTCCCCGGCACCGAAAAAGTCCTGCCCGCGCAGCTTGTCCTGCTCGCGATGGGATTCCTCGGTCCTGAGCAACCACTGCTCGATGCCCTCGGCGTCGAGCGCGATCCGCGTAGCAATGTGAAGGCCGACTACGGCAAATACACCACCAGCATCCCTGGTGTCTTCGCTGCTGGAGATTGCCGTCGTGGTCAGAGCCTCGTCGTCTGGGCCTTCAACGAAGGACGCGGTGCCGCCCGTGAGTGCGACCTCTACCTCATGGGCAGCACCGATCTACCTTGAGGAAATTGATACCGAGTTGCGTTCACAAGGGTAGTAGATGGCTCCCAGATGAGGGAGAGCCGGGGAGATGGGGAGGATGCGGGAGATGCGGGAGAAATTACTTACCACTTCTTCCCTACCTTCCCCATCTTACTCACCTTCCCCACCTTCCTTATGTACTACGTTTGACTTTGTGGGCGGAGATTTGACTGCTGCCTGTTGATGGCTTTGATTCTGGGGGACGGGGGATAATCGGAATCGTGAAGTGAAACTGGCTGCCCTGATCTTTGCCAGCTGAGTCTGCCCAAATTTCACCACCCCAGCCCTTGACAATCTGCCGACAAATTGCTAATCCTAGACCCGTACCGCCAGTAGTTCGTCGCAGGGCACCTTCTTCCTGATAGAAGCGATCAAAGACTTCTTCTAGACGGTTGGGTTCAATACCGCGACCTGTATCGGCTACTGTGACTTCTAGCATGGAACCCCCGTTGCTTTTGCTTTGAATCATGATTTGCCCTTGAGGGTTCGTAAATTTGCAGGCATTGTCTAGAAGTTTAGCTAGGGCTTCTACAAGCCACTCGCCATCTGCTCGGACTAAGGGGAGGTCATCTGGTACTTGTATTATGATTTTCGGTCGTTCACTTTCAGACCGGCGAGCGCGGATATTGCTGAGGGCGAGGTCGATGCACTCTTGCAGGGAGAGTGGTTCTGGGTTCCATTCGACGCGACCACTTTCTAATCGCGAGAGGGTTAGGAAGTCTTGAACTAATTTCCGCATCCGTTCGGCGTCAGTGAGCGCAGCATTGAGCATCACCTGGCGCAACTCTTGCGGCATATCGGGTTCGCTTGCCAGACTTTCCAGGCAGACTTGAATGGTGGAGAGAGGGGTTCGCAGTTCGTGACCCGTGATCGCCACTAAATTGCTGCGGGTACGGTCAAGGGCTTCTAGCTGCTGGTTCAAATCTTCCAGGTTGGCGTAGGCTTCGGCTTGAATCAGGGCAACACCGACTTGGGTGGCGATCGCTTCCACCAGTGACAGTTCATCCTCTTGCCACCGATGAGGTGTCGCCCCGCAATGGTGCAATTCCACCATCCCCAACAACTGACCCTGATACAGCACTGGCACCATTAGAAGGGAGCGAATTGAAAACTGTTGCAGCAGATTTTTTAAAGTTGTCGATGATGGATTGCGGGTATCGCCTGACGGTGCCGCTAGCTCCTCGGTGGTCGAGCTGCTAACGCTGTTTTCAGGGAGAGAGGGCTGTACACGCATGCTCCGCTGACGCGGACTGGCTCTAAGCAGAGCATCCCGTTCGCTGGAGGAGTTCCCGTTCAGCAAATTCGTTGTCGAAGAGTAGGGTAGGGTATACGCGGCGCGATCGGAATTAGCAACTGATTCATTGATACCGTTAAGGCGGGGGTCTTCTTGAGCGTCTTCTACATAAACGGGCTCCTGATGCTGTACGACAGCTTGAAATAGGCAATTGTCTCGCAACGGCCAGGTTTGTCCTAATGTGGAGGCAAGATGTGTCTCTCCTGTATCCGCCGTCTTCAAGAACTCATGGCTGAGGGTGGCGGTGGCATCCGTTGCCTTGCAGCAGTAAATTAGACACCGACAAGACCCAAGCGCTTGCCCCATTTCCTGCACAGCGACTTCGAGAATTTCCTCATGGTTGAGACTTCGCCGAATCGCCGCAGTAATCAAGTTCACCAAACGCTCTTTCTGTTCCTGGGCAGAGATCGAGCGATAAGCTTTAAGCAATTTGTACTGACCTGCCTGCAAGTAAGTCACCAGCCGCTGGACAAAGGGGTCAGGATTGACAGAGTTTTGTAAGGGTGGGGCAACGGCGCTAGCACTGAGTGATGAATCTTCTAAATATTGGGATTTTGCCTCTTCAATCTTAGCTGCCAGTTCAGGTCGGTAAGCCTCAATTCGACTCAAGAGCAACTCAGCGGCTTTTTGGCTAACATTCCGGTCAAAAGTCCAGATTCCCTCAAAGCGGCGGGAAGGGTCTATCTCTGAATTTTCGCTGTCTCGTAAAGGTGCGAGTCGTTCCCGGCAAATCAGGCAGTTCGCATACTGTTGCCCAATCACGACTAAATGCCACTCTAGACTCAGGGCATCTGCTGGCTCAAAGGCTATAGTCTCGTAGTAGTCCGAGCTATTCTTAAACTCTGTTTCCGCTGCTGCCAGCACATAAACTTGCGAGGTTCGTTCGGCAATTCGCCGATATCGGTGCGCTTCCTGACGATAGAAGCGCTCTCGTTGAAAGCTGGCAATCACCAAATGCTGAGCTGAGCCTGCTAAGACCTGATCTTCCATTGCATGGGAGAGGGCGGTCAAAGAAGACTTGAAATAAACTTGTTGCCGCAATTGGGGCATGGCTTGCAGTAAGCGACGCAGCACGGAAGTCGTAATGATCATTATTAAGTTTTTTAGTTTATCCAGGCATTATCGACGTTATACGGCAGCGGTGGTCCGGGTTGCCCTGTTCTAATGACCAGCTTGCCTTTTAGAAATTAGGTCGTCTTGAGAGAGTGCGTTAAGCATCGCTATCCCTCAGGGAATCGCCAGAGTTGGCAGATTTTGCTACCTGCTCTTACCTGAAAATAGATTTTCATCTTGACGTTGTGGGCGATCGCCCATGAGCGTCTATCTATTTATCCTACAAAACAAAGGGATGGTTCCCAGTCAGAAGCGCCCCAATTGTTAACAAATATTGCTGTGGCTTTTTCTAGCAGCAGAACTGTACGTTATCGAATGCCGGTGCAGGCATTTGAGGCTCGACAGGATTAAGCGACTACGCACTTGGCGTTGCATATTTTTTGCTATTGTCGGTAACTGGTAATTGGTAATGGCTCATTGGTAGAACCTTTACCCGGAGCGGGGTTTCCAGTACCATTACCCATTACCCAGCAAGTTTTTTGAGTGTGCTTTCTTAGATGCGTGACAGCTTACGAGCGTGACATCATAATGATTCCAGCCAGAATCATCCCTAGTCCAACCCATTGGCCCAGACCAAGGCGTTCCCCAAAAAACCAACTTGCAGAAATAGCAATCAGAGCAAATCCCATCCCAGCTAAGACTGGGTAGGCAGCTGAAACTGGCAATATGTCCAACGCTTTGGCGAACAGCACCACGTTGATCCCGTAGAATACCAACCCACTGATAAACCAAGGAGACAAAAGCAATGAAACTAAGCCTGGATTAATCGCTTCAAGGCGCGATCGCTTTAAGAGCAGGTTCCCAATACAAGTATTAATGCCAGCAGCAAAGACTAAAATCCAGGGGCTCCAAGTAAAATTCATATCAATCAAGCCTAACTAGGAAAGTTGCTTTACCAGCCATAACAGCTTTTCTTTAACGGGTCGGCGATGGGCTGAGCCAGCTTTTTCTGCCGCTAGCTTACTGTAGTTTTGTCTGAACCAGTCATAGCTTTCCTGGAACATTTCATCGTTGGAGTATTTAGGTTGCCATCCCAATTCTAGTAAGGGTTTGATATCAAAATGAAATTCTTTGTGGTACGTCAGATAGTGCCAGGGAGCTAAAGGACTCAGGTTTAACCAATCTAGGATTCTTAGGGTGCCAATCGTGAGTCCCACCGGCAGACTTTGAACTTTCGATTCAGTGCCAGCATATTCAATCAAATTCTCCAAACCTTCGCGGAGTGTACCATAGCGGTTTGTGCCTACATTGTAAATACCAGGCTTACCTCGATCTAAAGCCAACATATAAGCATCCATCAGGTCAAGGGCGTGAACAAACTGAAACTTCACGTCACCACTACCAATAACGTAGACGTTTCTTCCCTCTTGAATCCATTCAAATAAAATCTGAAAAATACCGAGTCTTCCCTCTCCAAGAATCGTTCGAGGACGAATCACAATAAGTGGAAGATTAGCTGTTTCACAAATCTGGCGTACCGCTAATTCACCCGCCAGCTTACCTTTCCCATAAATTTCTACGGGTTGCGTTGGAGTCTTATCAGTAATTGGGCAAATTTTCGGAACGCCAAAAATGGCGCTGGAACTCATGTGAATAAAACTCTTAACCCCAGCTTTTACTGCTTCTTCCGCCGCAATTTGACTCCCTTCAACATTTACTTCCCAAAATTTGCTACCTGACTTGGTCAGAGGAACGAGAGCAACATTGTGATGTACGACATCTACACCCTGCATCGCTGCTGCCACTCCAGCTCGATCGCGGATATCACAGTTAATAAACTCAATTTCTGGCGGACGTATCGGATCTTCCCAGATATCCAGGATTTTCACGGACTCCCCGCGTTCATAGAGACGCCTAGCAATTAGATTGCCTAAAAAACCAGAGCCACCCGTTATGAGATGCGTAGCCATTGAGAAATACTCCTAAGAACAATTGTATTGAACTTTCTTTTGAGAGTTGTATAAAGCACTAAAACGTTTCATATCAATTTCTCTCGTTCTGAGAAGTTTAAATTCTTTTTGTTTGAGATGGCTTATTAGTGAATCACTTTTAGCTTTCCGTACCAAGTAGGCTGATTGTTTCCCATTGGTTTTTATAATAAAAATATCATAGTTCCTGAAAACCTTATTCATATCACCAAGCAAGTTGCCCTTTTTGTTCGTATGATGAACATCTAAAAAGCTTGTTTCAACAGTATCATAGTTATGTGCCCAATAAAATTTCGTGAACCAGAAGGGCCAATAGACATCAGGAAGAGTCTCCAAAAAAAAGTTTTCATTATTTCTTTTTTTATCAGCATTACAAACTTTAGATGTAGCGATAATTCTATTTGTATAACCCCAGAGATCAATGACAGGTCTATCGAGCATTAAACCAAAAGTATTCATTTCTGAGGTTGAAATTGAAAAATTATCAGGCAAGATTTTTTCTGTAAGTGCTCCGGCAAATACCTCATCAGTTCTATTAACGAAATAGTTTATAGGCATTAGTGAATTTAGGTCTTTCTGAGTTGAGGTTAAAACCAGAAAAGACATCAGAAATATCGGCAAAAATTTAGCCCCATTTACAGGACTTTCTTGTTGACGATTAACTGAAATTTTAGCAACCGAAATTGTTATAAGCAACAAAGTTACTAAGGTCAGCTCAAAGCAAACCCAATATCTTGAATAGATGTAAAAAGTAGTATAATCTGCTATTGTAGACCGGGTAAAGTTATAGAATATAAAGACTAAACTATTAAGCAATGTATATACTATTAAAATCCTAATTTTATCGTCTTGTTCTATCTCCTTATGTTTATTAATAATCAAATATAATATAATTGATGCTAAAACTAAAAGCGCAATTTTCTTTGAAGGTGTTCCTATCCAGATTAACAATCCGTCTAGAAACCTTTGCCCATCAAACATTGGCAGCATTGACAGTTTAACTGATTTAAAAAGAATTGGTGTGGGAATCCAATGACCATACATATATTTGTAAAACACTAAATATACAAGTGTAGAAATAAAAGGCAGTAACACCATTAATATATAGATTTTTTTAGGATGAGAATGGGCTTTTGTTTTACTTCGTAAAGTGAGAGTAACCGTTAAAATACTTGTCAAAGACCAGAGGATTCCATCTGGGCGAAGAAGTGGCAATAACCCAGAAACAAGAAGAGAAAGCATTAATTTATCTTTCAAGCAAAAATATATTGAGATCAAGAAAACAAGTGATACCAGACCATTGCCAAATCCGCTAGAAAATATGTAAATTATTGAAAAACTTAAAGAAAAGCATGAAAGTAAAATTAAATTTTTTATAAAAGAATTAGTTATTTTTAAGCGCCAGAGTACGAAAAGATGTAGCCATCCAACTATTAAGCCAATTAAAAAATTCCCCATTACTAAACTAGATTGAGATTGTGCAAAAGGTGTATGGAGAAGATAATATAAAACCTCTACAGTTCCATCTACCATCCGATCTGGCGACATAGAAAATTTTCCAAAGTGGTAGAGATTATAAGGATGTTCTAAATTGACTAATACCTCATCTACCAGACCAAAAGTATTACTAAAAAATCCTAGATAAATAAAAGTTGCAATTAATAAAGACAAAAAATTATCTTTTATTATTTTTGTTTTTAATTTATGTTCATAAATTGAATAAATGAGTACTAAAATTGATATATAAAGCCACAATTTGCTCCCATCTTTTTTAGAGGGAATTAGGTTAAATATATCTTGTACTATCTGTATATTGTTTTGAGATTGAAATTCAAAAATCATTCAAAACTCCTTTCAACAGCGATTGAATTCATTTATCGTAACTCAGCAAATAATATTGATACTTTACTAAAGCAACGGTATTTTTGTGTTTCTCACTTACCCCCTAAAAACCATCTCACGAAATCATATAAAGTTCCTAATATTTCGTATACAATTTGAATCGGCAAATAGTCATAAAACCACAAGCGAGGAACAATCTTTCTGTACAGGTTTTCAGGACGGCAGCCAATGACCTGATGTATATTAAAATCACAAAGTCTAAACAGCAGCCAGCTCCGAAATGAATGTGGAGCATTGCAGTAAAGAATAACATCTCCCAGAGGCCAAAGACCCTGCTTCTGCAACCAAGTTCGTAAAAGTCTGGCATTATCAAATGTGTCTAAATAAGCACGGTCACGGACATCGGATGGCACATAGACTTTCAAGTCTGGTCGTTGGCTCAACAAATATTCAGCGGCATATTCCTCTTCATAAAGTTTACAGCCAAAGTGATTCGCAGGCGAGATAAAAACTGATTCATTAGCTGGCACCGTTTGAATGACCCGATCTAACACGGCTTCAAAGTAGTCAGACAAACAACATTTCATTGTTCCTTGCTCTTCAACATAGGCTAATCCCTCAGTGACAACAATGTGAGCGACCATTAAGTATGGATACCTCCTTGTTGCTCAACTACCCACTTTAGACTGCGTCGCATCCCTTCCTCTAAAGCTACTTTGGGAACATAGCCCAGCTCTCGTTGTGCCTTTAAAGTAGAACAAGCGATCGTTTTATTCATCTCTGAGAGTACATGAATCTTCTGGTGATAGATGCCAATTGCCTGTAACGAAGCATCAATGAATAAGGCAACTTCACTGGCAAAACCTGGCAACTTTAACCGCTTATGCACACATTTTTGGTTGAACTCTGACTCCAATAAATCCTCAACCGTATCAATAATTTCATGCATCGAATAGGGGCGCTCATCTGCAATCCAATAAATTTGACCATTTGCCTGAGCAACTAGGGCTGCCAGAAGTAAGCCTTGACAGAGATTATCGATGTAGACCATCGATCGCAGATTATTGCCATCTCCCACAATTGGGCCTTTACCATCTCGGATCATGCTAAAGAACAGTGTTTGTCGCGGCGGTTGATTCGGTCCGTAGAACCAAGGGGCACGAATAATAACCGTCTCAATCTTGCCGGTTTGATAGCGCTCCTTCACAGCCAACTCCATCAGCATTTTGGAGCGACCATAATTCATGTATGGGTTATAGGGCGAATTTTCGTCGAATAAGTGATCGGGATGAGGATTGCAACCAAATGGGGAGTTAGAAGAAACAACAACCGCCCGTTTAACTCCTGAGTGAATCGCAGCATCTAAAAGATTTTTGGTTCCTTCTACATTGACTTGATAAAACTCTGGCACCCTTTTAGGGTGAATGATGCCTGCCGTGTGAAACAGAATGGCTCCCTCAGCCCCATCGCAGAAGAGATCGCAATCTCTGGGATTATGCAAATCCCCAGTAACGACTTCAATGCGCTCTGAAAGTTGGTTGAGGACTGAACCGTCTTGACCAGGTAGAATCAGGCAGCGAATTTGCAGATTGGCTTGGGGTTGACTTAAGCTCTCACAATCCGTTAGTCCATTGACTAACGCTTTGAGCAGACTAATTCCCAGCCAACCCAGCGCCCCAGTCACCAACACTAAATTCGTGCCAAAGTCCATATTCTATAGTTTTCCGAGAAACTTCAGTGCATTGCGCCGCGCGATCGCCATAATCGAACCCTGGGGATTTACACCCGGTGCCGTACACAGTAGACTGGCATCGGCAACGTAGAGGTTCTGCAAGTCATGTACTTTACCAAACGAATCCACTGCGCAAATGGCTTTGTTTTCACCCATGGGACAGGAAGAAAATAAATGAATGGTCATCAGGTTGGTTCGTGATCGCGGCAACGCATCAGGCAACTGATTCAGGTCAAATGGCTGAGTGAACCTCATTCCATTAGTCAGGCTGGGATAGAGAGCCACAGCCCCTGCCTCGAAAAGCAGTAAGCCTAGTTTTTGTAAACTTTCCGATAGGGTTCTCAAGTCTTCAGTCGTGAGGCGATAACGCACTAATGGAGCGCGATACCCAGGCAAGCAGCGAACCGTGCCACTCCCAGAGCTTGTGATCATGGCGTAGTAAATCGCCATCTTTTGCCAATTTTGATTAACCTGATGACTATAAAGGGGGTGGTCATTCATCCCCAATGCTAGGTACGGAAGAGAACTGATTGAACAGCCAAAGCTAAATCTCGGTGCAAACTCTTTGACTTGATGAACAGGAACCCCCAGATCTGCTGAGTTCACATTTTCGGAGAATTGGGCAATCACCTTGACGGTGGGGTGCATCTGCAAGAAATTGCCAATGTTGTAGGTGATACCACTGCGACGCAGCAAAGCAGGTGTTTGAATCGCTCCTCCCGCGATGAAAACCGTCTCCGCTTCCACCTGTAAGGGGTAAGACGAGGAGCCTTCAGGGGAGTGACTCCCTTTGAGAGTCCATCTTCTTCCTTCCTGACGAATCGACTGAACTCTCGTATTTGCCAGGAGCTGGCAACCTGCCTGTAGAGCCCGAGGAATGAAAGTTTGAGTCATTGACTGCTTTGTTCCTCTGGTCGCCTTAGTCTGAGCCAGTGGTTTATCGTAGCGGAACCAGCGGGGTACTTCTAGTGATTTCCAGCCAAGCCGGAGGGCACCCTCAAAAAGCTTTAAAGAAGCCGCTGGGGGTTTGTCAGGTAGATAACAGACAGATAGATCTTTTTCGCAGGCTTCAAAGTGCATCAAGAGATCGGCTTCGTCCAAGGCTTCTACCTCAAATTCTGAGCGCCACTTTTCCAGGATTTCAGCTGGGGTACGGTGATAGAGACCACTATTGATTTCGCTCCCACCCCCAACACACTGCCCCTCAACGTACTGCACTTTGGGCGAACCCATGGCGATGGTGATGCCACCATTACGATATTTCTGCACCATTTCTTCTAAAGAAAAAGGCTCACAAGACTCAAGGGGTAAGTAAGGTCCCTCCTCAATCAGGAGAACGTCACGGCCTGCCTCAGCCAGCATGCAGGCCGTAATCGACCCACCAGGACCAGAGCCCACCACAGCAATCTCACAGCGAATGGGTTGCGGTGGTTTGGTGATCACGTTGTCACTCAGGGATTCAGACATGCAGTTAGCTCCTGAGAAGCGAGATTGGTAGTTGGGCTTGCGTACCAGCCAAATACAGCTATGCTCTCATAAAAACGCATCAAGTCTCTGCAAAACCCAAGCGGAGAGCTTCGCCATGAGTTTATCTGACACGACCGAGTTTCAGGAGGCAATCGATGGAATACAGAGCCTCCCTGCACAATTCCCCACAAGTCAAAAACCAGTGTGAGAAACACAATTGGGAATCGCAGGAAGTCAGGCATCCGGCTATGCTGTTGCAGGACAAACTGTACGACCTCATTGTGAGGGAAAGCTAATGCCGAGCTAGTGGATTCGCAACGTTGATTAATAATTGAGTAGCAGAGTGCGGAAACTGTGTATCTAAAGCTCAAAATCACGATTTTTCCTTTCTTCTCTAGAAGACAGTTAAAACTTAGCTCAATGTCAATCAATTTCGGACTAATCAGATAGGGATCATTAACTTCAGGTGCAGCTACCCTAAACATTTATTCAATTAGCCCCAGATGTTTAACCCATAAAATCCCAAATACTGTGAGAACCCAACCCACGACAGTGATCAGTATGGGCAAATCTTCTAATAAGATTTCTTCGGGTCGCTCAGTGCGCTCTCTTTGTGGCATACCTGTGCCGCTTCCCTGAAGAGTCTCCTTTGGGTCGCTCAGTAGCTGATAGCGGAAAATGCCATATAAAACAAAAGGAAATGTCACCATCATCCAGGGAGTTGAGGCTCCATTCACCTGGGGGCCAGAACTCCAAATGGCATAGCTCATTACAGCTCCCGTCGTCACCGTGCTCTCCATGCGAGTTAGGAGTGGCAGAGAATAGCGTTTCAAAACGGCACGGGTCGTACCACCTCGAACTTCCAATAACCGCAGTTCAGCTTTGCGCTTTTCCACAGCTAAAAACAGAGCCAGCATGGCTGTACACAGCAAAAACCAGATAGAGAGGACAATCCCAGTTGCTGCAAAACCCCCATAAGCTCGCAAAACAAACCCCGTCGCGATCGCGATAATGTCCAGAATGGGGGTGCGCTTCAGCCACAGGTTATAGGTCATTTGCAGGAGTCCATAGCCGATGAGGGTTGCTCCCAAGGAAGGCGTTCGCAGCCAGCCAATGATTAGACTGCTAGCCAACAGTACTACTGCTATGCTGATTGCTGTAGGGATACTAACTAATCCTGCGGCGATCGGGCGCTTACACTTAACAGGGTGCCTACGGTCTGATTCTACATCGGCGATGTCATTAATCAGATAAAAGGCACTAGAAGCACAGCAAAACAATATAAATGCCACAAAACTACCCAGAAGGGATTGTCTATCGAGACTAAACGCAAACAAAGGTGCAGCAAAGACAACCAGGTTTTTAGTCCATTGGCGAGGTCTTAGAGCAGTTACAGCAGAAGTTTTTGAGAGTTTTCGTATAAAAAACGATACTTGTGTCATCGCCGCTGCTCCTTTTATCTATGTTCTCGATGGTTTCCATTGCTTCTTAGTGGCGATGAACCCAACGCACTCAACAAATCAGCTAGTGCAGCTTGGCAAAAATAACCCACCCGTTAAAATCTCCCCCTCTGCCCCTCATAGGCAAGAGAACTGGTGAAAAACTTCTGCCGACCTGCACTAGTCGGTCATCTGTGGCATCTTTGTTGCCAATCTTCCATCCCGTCGCCAATTCTAAGGTCTGATGGTGCTGGTTTACAAGTTTCAACGGCACATAATTGGTGGTCGGCTTGGGTAATAATGTAGCTTAACAACAAGAGTGTCAAATAAATCTTGTCAGTTGAATGCGGTATCGATCTTTTTTGGTTACAGTGACTTCCCCAACTTCCAGGCGTCCTTTGCCGCGAATCGCAATTAAGTCTCCTGATTTGACCTGGTGACTGGCTTGGCTAATATCTTTCCAGTTGACTCGGACATCACCAGCGGTAATCAAATCACTCATTTTACTGCGGGAGACACCAAACCCAGCAGAAGCGATCGCATCTAAACGCATCGACGCCTCTACTGTGGTCATCTCTTTTTTCTTGGGTTCTCGAATCTTCAGTTCACTCAGATCAATTCGTTGGGTTCTTACGGGTACAGAACGCACCTGAGTTAACTGAGTTTCTAGATACTCCACCATTTCGGGAACAACAATTGCCTGACCCCCTCGTTCTCCCAAAACAATTACGTCGCCAGTCTTTTCTCTCACCAAACCACATCCCAGCATTGCACCCAGAAAGTCCCGGTGGGTTGCAGGGTCAAAGAGAAAATTCCCAGCAATATCCAAAGCAGCGACTTCTACCTGAGACGGATCGAGGGGCAATTCTGAACGTGCGATCGCTAAACGTTGTCGTTCTGCCTGCGGATAACCTCCCCAAGCTACTAGCTGCACTTCTGTCAAACGCCCAAACTGCTGCTGAATTTCTACCAGTTCTGGCGGTGAGAGAAAGTCTGTTAAGACAACTTCCCAAGTCTTGATAGCCTGATCCGCCAGGTCAACGACACGGGCAACACTTTCTCGATTTTCGACCCCTTTGAGCAGATCTTCTCTTGGCAGCATTCGCGATCGCTTTTTACAACATCTTCTTTGATTCTAGCCCTGCGTTAGCTTACAGCGTTCCAGTCACAGAAAACAAGGAGGTGGGGGTCACTTGGGCGTCACTAAGAACCTATCCGAAAAGTGGCTCTTTGAATATGAAACCACAGATGAACACAGATAAACACAGATGTGAGAGTCGTTACTGCTCATGATTTTTCGGATAGGATCTTAACCTCAGTCCTTATCTAGACTGAAGCTGGTTGAGTTTATTTTTGGCTGATAGCAGTAATGCTTGAGATTTTAGGTAGGCGGTTGTGCCGTTTTGCACCTTTTCTAGTTCATTGATAATTCCCTGGAGTTCGCTGGCTGTGCGATTGCGATTGAGAGATTTAGCATCAGTAGGAGTAAAGGCTAGCAACCTTTCAATCTTGTCTTGTGCCCGTTGTAAGGCTTGTTGCGAATCTCGCTCAGCTTGCTGTCGTATCTTTACTTGTCCCAAATTAGTACTGTACTGCGCCAGTAACTTCTGCGCCTCTGCATAGCCTGTTAGGTCGTCTGAACGAATCTGTTTAAGCTGAGCGCGAGCCTGTTCCCACAAGTTTTCCACTTGTTCCCACTCCGCAACGGAATGAGGTGGATTTTGACCCGCTTTAGCCGCTTGCCAGGAAAACTGTCGTGCGCTTTCGATTAAGGTGCTTATGCGCTCATTACTGGCGGCAAGACCAACAACTTCTTGAAAATCGTGCTGGTAATTATTCAGTTTGGCTTGTGCTGTTTTTCCTGCCAGGGTGACTGAGGGGATTTGCTTTAACTGGTCGATTGCTGAACGCCAAGATGCGATCGCTGCCTGTTTGTCTGTTGGTGTTGATGCCTGTTGATATTGCTCTTTGGCTTTAAGAAGTGCCTGTTCGCTGTCAGTGAGTAATGTCTGAGCATTCTTTTCTTGAAATACTTTAGCGTCTAGTTGCCCAATTTTTGTACGGGCTGTATTGAAGGCATATATATTAAACCGCCAGTCGTACCACCAATATCTGTACTCTGGCCAATCATTTAAAAACCAAACTGGCAAAGCATCGAGATTTTTTTGTGCCGCTTTGACTTTTTGTTCGCCTAGATTCAAGTCAGCTGGACTAGTGGCTTTTTCAATCAACTGTTCGGCTTGTTCAACGGAAGCGATCGCTTGCCGATAGTTAGATTCTATGCTCATGTAGCTGGGTAGCAGCAGAATCGGAGCGGTGCGTGCCACCGGACGACGAATCACCGGATAAGGTAGGTTTGCCCCCCAAACTACACCAACAGGGACACCCAGCAGTATCGCCGTCCAGATGATTTTGCTCAGTATACCGCGCTTCGCTTTTGGAGATACAGGTTGCTTTTGAGGATAGGTGGAATAATACTTTGCCTCTGCTTCTTTTTCCAGCTCGGCAAGTGATTTTGATTTTGGCTGAGGTGGTGCTGACGACTTTAGTACTGCTGGCTGCGTGCTTTTAATCGATGGATCAACTCCGGAGATGTTCTGAGCTTTTTTGAACGGGAATTTGAAAGGCAGATTGAAACCAGCCATAAAAGACACCAAGCAACTACCTTAATTATCCCCAAAGGCAGATGCGATCTAACAGTCTAAAGGAATTCGGAATGGAATCGGTACTAGAACAGCGATTCAGTAATCCTAGAAGAACTCCTACCCGACGCCCTAGTCCCTAGCCCCGACGCCCTATTTTAAAGTTAGGCTCTAAACACTTTCTGGCTCAACATAGCCTTGAATATTCTCAGGCTCGAATTGGCGGAGAATTTGGGTGGCTTGCTTGGTCAAACTTTCAGAACCTTTGACAACAATCAAGTATTTGCCTTCATTTAGCCGGTTACGGTAAGGCAAGGCATCACCACTGCCGAATACCAATCCTGCGCCACCACCGACAAAAAAGCTGCCCATTGCCCCAGCGATCGCGCCAAACACTCCGCCGATGATATGGTTGCCTAAGCTACCTACCCCTTGTAAAATTTCTATTCCCGTTTGTAGATTAAAGGCAAAACCCGCTAGGAAGCCAAACGGTATTGTCCAGTACGCCAGCCTAATGGCTTGCTTTTTCGCCTCTGAGTTGGGGTCAATTAACCCAAATTCATCGGCACTTTTGTAGCCTCTACCCAGAATAGCGACTTTATCCATTGGTAAGCCTTGCTTCTCCAAGGCTGAGTAGGCTTCTTCTGCCTCAATGCGGTTCTGTAGTACGGCTATTAGGTAGTTCATCTCTAAAATTGAGCGTTCGATAAGGGACTGATTTTTACTGAAAGCGTAACAGCGCTGCTTACAAATTTGAAATCTTTCAGACTCTTGGCGGTGTTGTGATACCTTTGCAGTTACAATGCCTACTGCGGTAATTCCTTGCGATTGAGAGGAAATAGCACTGGTGTATCAAAAGACTACCACTGCATTTAACCGCTATTCGTCGTAGTATCGATTCTCTGTGCTCCCTGCTTGGATATGAATCTCTCATAGAACAGCGGAGCGCGATGTGTGTAGCCCATTTCAACCCATCTGGTGGTAATGTCTAAGGTTCTAGTCTCCGACACAATTGATCAAGCCGGAATTGATATCCTCTCCCAAGTCGCTCAGGTTGATATCAAAACCAATCTCTCGCCTGAGGAGTTAGTTGGAATTATCTCAGACTATGATGCCCTGATGATTCGCTCTGGCACTCGTGTGACCAAAGAAATCATTGAGGCTGGCAAGCAACTGAAGATTATTGGACGTGCTGGTGTTGGTGTTGATAACGTCGATGTCCCTGCGGCTACCCGTCAGGGAATTGTTGTCGTTAATTCTCCAGAAGGAAACACGATCGCGGCGGCAGAACATGCCCTGGCAATGATGTTGTCCCTTTCTCGCCACATCCCCGATGCGAATCACTCGGTCAAAAACAATCAGTGGGATCGTAAGAACTTCATGGGGGCGGAAGTTTATAAGAAAACTCTGGGCGTCGTTGGCTTGGGGAAAATAGGTTCCCATGTTGCTACAGTGGCACGGGCGATGGGGATGAAGTTGCTGGCGTATGACCCCTTTATTTCCATAGAACGGGCCGAACAGCTGGGCTGTCGCCTAGTAGACATGGATATCCTGTTGCAGGAGGCTGATTATATCACCCTGCATATGCCCAAGACACCGGAAACAAAGCATCTGATTAATGCTGAGGCGCTGGCGAAGATGAAGCCAACTGCCCGACTGATCAACTGTGCCAGAGGAGGCATTGTTGACGAAGAGGCGCTCTTTGAGGCGTTGAAAGCGGGTAAAATTGCTGGTGCAGCGTTGGATGTTTTTGAGTCGGAGCCATTGGGAGAATCTCCACTGCGATCGCTCGGAAAAGAACTGATCCTTACCCCCCACCTGGGAGCATCCACAGCAGAAGCGCAAGTCAATGTTGCCATTGATGTCGCTGAACAAATTCGTGATGTCCTCTTGGGCTTACCAGCACGCTCAGCGGTAAATATCCCTGGATTGTCTCCGAATATCATCGAAACGCTTAAACCCTACATGCAATTGGCGGAAACCCTTGGCAATCTGGTCGGTCAGCTGGCAGGGGGGCGAATTGATATGCTGAATGTCCGCTTGCAGGGTGAATTAGCGACCAATAATAGCCAGCCCTTAGTCGTAGCGTCCCTTAAAGGTTTACTTTCCCAGGCGCTGCGAGAGCGGGTCAACTATGTGAATGCCAGCATTGAGGCAAAAGAGCGGGGAATTCGCGTCATTGAAACGCGAGATGCCTCGATTCAAGACTATTCTGGGGGTTCACTACACCTATCAGCAATAGGTGCCTTAGGGGAGCATTCTGTAACAGGTGCTTTGTTGGGCGATGGCGAAATCCACATCACGAGTATTGATGAGTTCCCGATTAATGTTCCTCCCAGTCACCACATGCTCTTTACCCTGCACCGGGATATGCCGGGAATTATTGGGAAAATCGGCTCTCTGCTGGGCAGTTTTAATGTCAATATTGCCAGTATGCAAGTCGGACGGAAAATTGTGCGGGGCGACGCTGTCATGGTTCTGAGCATTGATGACCCCCTACCAGAGGGAATTTTGTCCGAGATTACAAAGGTTGCGGGAATTCGTGATGCTTACACAGTAAATCTTTAGTCAATTTTGGATGCGAGGATTTTGGATTTTGGATTAAAAGACTGTTGGCTGCGTCCAATCATCTTTAGTTCTGACTAGTCAACCTCAATCTAAAATCTAAAATCTAAAATCTAAAATCGTATGGCAAACAGCTGGTGGGAAATTAGGATTCTCTGTGAGCCAGCCTTAGAAGATTTAATCTTCTGGCGACTGGACAAGTTTGGCTGTCGTGGAATGTCCACTGAGGTCAAGGGGCACTCTCTACTCGTGCTTGCTCACATACCCCAACTTCAGACGCAGTTGTTAGATTTGGCGGCACTGTCTTTGTGGTTGCGTCAGGATGCCCTAACCGTGGGGCTGCCGGTACCAGTGATGCAGTGGCACTTGATTGATGAGGAAGACTGGGCGAGCAGCTGGAAGCTGCACTGGGAACCCCAAGAAATTGGCGATCGCTTCTTGATTTACCCCGCCTGGTTGCCGGTACCCGAACAATCAGAACGGCTACTTTTACGCCTTGATCCAGGCGCAGCTTTTGGAACGGGTACCCATCCGACGACTCAGCTGTGCCTGGAAGCGTTGGAAATGCGAATTGGTGACCCAAGCAGCAAGCCTGTGGTGGTTGATATTGGTTGTGGCTCCGGTATTCTCTCAATTGGTGCTGTTTTGTTGGGTGCCAAAATGGTCTATGGAGTGGATATTGACCCCTTAGCCGTGCAGGCTGCCCGCAGCAACCGCGACCTAAATCAGATTAGTGCCCAACGCCTTGTGGTGGAGCAGGGCAGTGTTGATCGCTTAACGAAACTAACTTCTAGCAGACCAGTCGATGGGATTCTCTGCAATATTTTGGCAGAGGTAATTATCGACTTAATCCCGGCGATGAGTGCGATCGCGACGCCCCAAAGCTGGGGAATTATCAGCGGTGTTTTGTTAGAGCAAGCCAAACCAATTGCCGACACCCTGGAACAACATAACTGGGTTGTCGCAACGCTCTGGAAGCGTCAAGACTGGTGTTGCTTTAATATCAGACGGTCTTAAAGGATGAAGTATGGAGATAATCCTTGAGTAAAGTTTTTAGTCCCTTCGCACACCTCTACTCTTGATGATTCCGGTCGTTAACCGCAGGCGAGACAAGCGTCTTTGCAAATAACTCAGATTAGGGAAGCGTCTGAGAGTGCGTACCAAATAGAGGCTCGTTGTGCTAGTCAACTCTTAGTTGAAACCTTGTCTTTTCAAGCCCTAGGTGCAGCTCTTCGGAACCTAGGGTAGTTGACGATTCTTTAGATGCTCCCTGCCAAAGTTTTGGGCGGCTTTTACACGGATATAAACTCAGGGGTCAAACCCCAACCTGTGGTTAGCTGGCGAATTTCACTTTCATAGATAGGGTTCATCACAATTACAACATCCGGTTGATAGCCCTGTAGAAATTCCGGCGGTTTAACTTGCTGCCCCGTTCCTGCAACGTACATCCCTTGTTTGCGGGGATTAATATCCACGACATACTCGATCGAGTTTTGGTTCTTGAGGAGATTCAAGAAGGTAACCCCCTTCGAGCCTGCGCCCCAAACCACGGCTCGTTGTCTGGCTTGGGCTATTTGTGCTAGTTTCTTCTTCCAGGTTTCTACCTTAGCCTGGAACTTAGCCGTAAAGGCTGCAATATCGCGGGTCAACGGTTCGACTTCATCGAGTCGTCCCTCCGTACTACTACCTATCCCCCCGCCAGTTGGCAGGGCTTCCAGGCAAAGGAACTGGCCTTCAAACGCCTCACTCAGGTCACAAACCTGAAACCCACAGGTGGAAAAGGCTTGCGCCAGGGAAGCGGGAACGAAATAGCAGCAGTGCTCATAAATAATGTCCCAAACCGCAAGATGGCGAAAGGTGTGCAGTGCATTGGGGACTTCAAAGAAGACAACTGTATTGAGGCGCTCACCGATTGCCTGCCGCACTTTCTTGAGCAGGTCGGCTGGATGCGGAATGTGTTCCAGCGTGTGCCGACAACAAATCACATCCCCTTGATAGTCCGCGTAGCGATCTGAATAAAAATCCTCAATGAACTGGACTTGGTCTTCCATCTGGCGATGCTCTGACCTGGCAACATAGCTGGGGTCAAAGCCCACGCCTCGGTTATTGCCCAGTTCGCAGAGGGAGATCAGAAAATCCCCTTTACCGCAGCCAATCTCGATAATGTCTTTATCATAGAGGTTGTGGCGCTCCACCAAGCGTGCGGCGAGGGATTGGGCATATTCCTGAAACCGGGGAGAGTAGTGCAAGGAGTTTTCATAGTCCTGGGAGTAGCCCAACTTGGCTGGGTCAAATGCCACATTGGTAATAAAACCACAGCTAGAGCAGAAAGCCAGTTTGATGTCTCCCCGAGGACAGCTTCGGGCTGCTTGCTGCTCCGACCACAGGAGATTGCAGTAGACTGGAACATCCAACATTTCAAAAAAAACATCCAGGTGTGGAAATGCACAAACAGGACAGGCTTCTCTAGATAATGTGTTCATGGACAGTCTGCACTCCCTTAAAAATTCCGTTGCAGGTAAGGCAATTCATCAGTTTACTTACTTAGAGCGGGATAACTTCTGTAGTGACTCCCATGTTGTCGAGCTTTTGCTGAATCTCATTGCAGTAGATGGAATTCATTACAATCACCTGATCCGGTTTGTATTCCTTGAGGAATTCCGGTGACATAATCTCTTTGCCAAGGCCGGGGATGAATTTCCCGTGGCGATAGGGATTGATGTCAACAATGTATTGAATTTGCTCTTTGGCACCAAGGGTTGTCAGGAAAGCTACACATTTGGAACCTGACCCCCATACAACCACTCGCTTACCCTGCTCCTGCATCTGCTCTAGGTGCCGTTTCCACTGCTCTAACTTGCTGCTGATGTTAGTGACGAAGTGTTTGACATCCTGGACCATCTGCTCAAGACTCTCCTCTAGGGGATGCACCTTGTCAGATGGGGTTGCCACGGGTCGGGCTTCAATGAAAAGATACTGGTCGCCATAGTCCCGGTAAAGCTCAACGACTTCAAAGCCACAGGAGCGGAACAAGCGTGCCAGCGACCCCTGCGTGAAATAAGAGCAGTGCTCATAGTAGATATCCTCGAAGGCCAGGTCCTGCAACACACGGGTTGTGTCGGGAATTTCAAACAAGACAACAGTATCCAGGCGATCGCCAATTGAGCGGCGTATCGTATTGATAAATTCAGCGGTGGGATAAATATGCTCCAAGGTATGGCGACAGCAGATAAAATCGCCTACATACTCCGAGTAGCGCTCTGAGTAGTAGTCTTGAATGAAGCGCACGCGGTCATTCGCCTCACTCAGAACGCGCCCGGTTACGACACTCGGATCGATCCCAAGTCCGCGATTATTACCCAACTCGCACAGGAGTAGCAGGAAATCTCCCTTGCTGCAACCAATTTCAATAATGTCCTTGTCATGCAGGTCGTATTTCTCGACTAGGCGATTTGCCAGATCGAGAGCAAACTTATTAAAGGTTGGTGAGAAACTCTGTTGGTCTTCGTAATTGGGCGCGTAAGCCGCCTCCTCCGGGTCATACGCCACATTGGTGATGAAGCCACAATGTTCACAAGAACCCAAAATGATGTCACCACAAGGAAATTCCAGAGCTTCCTGTTTCGTTGGCATCATCAAGCAACTGTGGACTGGAACATTCCGCACTTCATAGAAAAGTGACAATCCTTTATGACCGCAGCTGGGACAGACATGTTCTGCCAAACTGGTTCCTTTCGTTAACTCAGTATACTTTGGTAATGACTGTTCCACTTTCATAATTCAACCTCAAATTGACGCAGAGTAGTGTCTGAATAGAAAAAACTATCAACTACAGAATTGTTAAATCTGTCATCGAGTATTTTTGTACTGAATGGGTCAATACCGACCGTTCCGGCTCAACTCACTCGTTTCCAACTCCAAGCATGGAGTACGCTCATTCGGGATTGCGATCGCATGTCCGACGTTCCATCTCGTACCGGGATACGCTGCTTCCAAAGGCACGATCTGATATCCCAAAGACTTCATAAAAGCCTCAAGTTCTTGACCCTTGCGCCTAAAGGACTCTTTATTGCCGTCATCTACTTCATAAACGATCGCGGGCTTGAATGCTTTAATGGTTTGGGACATGCCGTGCAGGACGTCGATTTCTGCACCTTCCACATCGATTTTCACGACCGTAGGCGGAGTGAGGCGCTGTTGTTCAACCAAGTCGTCAATCGAGACCAGATCGACTGTAACTGAACCTTTCAAGTCGGGGGGCGTGCCTGCCGTAGATAGGGTGTGGCCCCCAGGATACTCGGCTAACAGCAGTTCTCCTTTCCCCGTCGAAGAGGAAACGGCTTTTTCCAAGACCGTGACCTTGGACAAGTCGTTTATCTTAGCATTGTGTCGTATAGCAGCAGCGTTCTCCGAAACCGGCTCAAAGGCATAGACTTGTCCAGACGGCCCCACTAACTTAGCGCCGATAACGGTAAAAAAGCCCACATTAGCACCAATATCGTAGAAGATGTCTCCTGGGTTTAAGTAGCCCAATAGTGCTTGCTGCACCGGCAGTTCATTTGTCCCTAGGGCGTAATCAGGATTAGCTCTACCCGCATTAAATTTTAGTCCCGCACCGACTCCATTCCTAATGGTGACGTTCCGATTCCTTATCCCTAGGCGGACCAGACGATGGACATTCGGACTCGGGTGTAATTGAGCTAACCATTCGATTAATCTGAATGGTAAAAGTCTCAAAATATAACCCAGAAATTGCTTAATCATTTTTTTCAGATCTTTGCGACGAAGTTGTCAAACACACTGCCTGTATCATTTCCCCATTCCCAGTTGGAGACAATCCCAATACGGTTAATATCAAGACGCCTGGTATCTGGGTAAACATCCGTCAGGGTGCGGTACAGTACTGGTTCATTGTTCACGTAAGCCGTGTAATTCATGCCGTCGAAGACCACGCGGAGTGTATAAGGGATGCCCCAATAAACACGGCTGCCGACATTTGTCCAGACGGCATCATATAAATCCTCAAAACCTTTCAGGTAGAAGAAAGATGAGATAGAAGCGCCCCCATAACTGTCATCAAGCCAGGTGCTAATGGTGATATAGTTGTTCGCGTCCTGCCAGAAGATAAATCCGCCTCTGCCCTTTTCTCCCTGCTTTCTTTGAGTTCCAGGGGGCGTTATATCTAATTGCACGTCAGCAAAATCGGGGTTGTCCCAACTAACGGTGTAAGCAGTACGACCTGGATTGGGATGTTGTGGACTTGCCCGGACTTTGGCGGTGCTGCTTCCGGTCAGTTCGATGACACCGACTCCGATATCTTTTCGCCAGACTTTACCGCCAGTGTTCGTGGTCTTCCCCGTCAGGTCTCCTGCTGCACCGTCGAAATCATCGGTGATGATTGCCTGAGAGCCTTGTGCCACCCAAGGGGCACCCAAGTCGAGCGTAGTGGGGATAGGAAGGCTGCGCGGGTGGGACTCGAAGGAGTGAAAGTACAGGCTGCTGCTAGCATCGGGGACGTAGAGGCCAACGCCTGTCGCATTTTGCAGGCGCTTATCGGTAAACTCGGTTTGAAACAGCAATTTGCCGTTCAGGTATAGGCTAAAGGTTTTGCCGTTGTCCAAGATCTGTGCTGAGTTGACGGCGTTAGGCTGGAGATAGCAGTCGCTGAAAGACGCCACATTTGTCCAAGTGCCGTCCTCCTGAATCCAGAGTTGACAGTTGTCACCGTCCATTAAAAAACTCCAGAAGTTGTTCTTGTCTTGGACGCGCCAGAGAAGGCTTGATGCAGGAACAACGGCAGGCGTTGCGATCGCTGTATGAATCAGTCCAGAGGGTGCATCAGGGTATAGTACGGCTAGATTACCTTTTCCGGTTGGTCGAATGCCCTTCTCGGTTCGTTCATAACTGCCTTCGTACACCCTCCAGACACCACCCGTCTCCGCTTGAGAACCGTCAAGCACACTGTTACCCATCAGGCGATCGCCTGCGTGAGCGGTGCCATACCAGGTGGTCAGTTCTGGAATTTGCTCCACCTGGACGCCATAGACCCGCGTATCAACACTGAAACCAATCTGTCCGAGAACACTCTGGTACACAGCCGCGTATACCGTGGCGTCGTCGTTAAAAGGGTCGATGGCGAGGGGTCGCATATTGGGGTAGGCCACCAATCCGTGAGTATTGGGGACGGAGGCGGCGTAGTACACGGCTCCCTTTTCCCGCAGAATGACGATGTAGTAAACCTGGAGGTTTTGTAAGCCCTTTAATGCCGGAAGAAGATTGGCTCCCACTCGAACCCAGAGTTCCCCGTTTTCTGGTCCAGTTGCATGGACCACAAAGGCATTCCCCTCTGTAAGCGGATTAGAGGGAACCTCGTTGGGAAAGAATCCTAGCGCCAAGTTTTCATCAATAACCGGGATCTGAACGTATTTTTTGCTGCTGCGAACCCAGCAATTGAGCCGCCGCACGAGGCTCTCCCTTTTGTCGCTGCGAATCCAACCCAGGAATCGCCCCATTGGGTTTTCCTTGTGACCGCCTTGAGCCCAACGCAGGAGCCGTCGCGGTACGCTATCTGCGATATCACCGGCTTGGGAAGTATTGTGACCGTTAACCAGGAAGATTGAGAAGGCAAGCCCGTTTGTTCGAGTGTAGGGACCATAGGCAATACCCTCTCGTCCCCAGCCCGGTTTTGCAAGGGGCCGGATGCGTAGCGCACCGTTGTCAATGGCGATCAGGTTTTCCACGTCTATACCCTTGCGGGTAGCACCACTACGGCTGCTAGTTCCGATCACTCTACCACTAGGCTGGTTCTCTGAGTAGGAGTCTGTATGGGGTGCTGTAGCGATACTCGGCAGGCTGGACTTCCTCTTTTTCATCGCTCACTGAATTTCCCTGTATAAAGACCCATAAAATTCCTAATTATCAGCTTGTTAATTGCCGCGAATCCGCCGCCGAATTCGAGCCAAGAGAGGCTGAAAACCTTCTGTGCGCCAGATAGAAAGGGTTCGCGACAATAGAGCGCGAAGGTATAGATCGAGGTGTTTTTTGCGGATATATCGGACTGCTATCTTGCGGTTTTGAGGGACATTCCAGAGCTTTTCTTGGGAATTTTGGCTAATTCGGCAATAAAATAAAACTTCGGGAATGTGATAAAAATCCCACTTTTTCTTAGCCACTCTTAGCCAGAATTCCCAATCTTCGCCATAGGAAAAAGGGATATGAGTATCATATCCCCCACAGTCTTCCCAGATGGATTTCCGAAATACGGCACAAACAGCCATATAACAGTGAAGAACTAAAAGATTGCAATTAAAATTTGGCAAATTCCATACGAAGCTTTTTTCACTAATAGATTGTATCTGTCCATAACCCTCTCCGACTTTAAAAATCTTTTCTAAAGCTCGATCGCTAAAAAATTCTATATCGCCATATACAACTCCGACTTCAGAACACTTATCTAAAATTTCAATTCCTTTGGATATATATTCATGTTTAATTTTGTCATCAGCATCTAACGGCAAGATATATTGACCTTTTGCCGCTTTAATTCCCTGATTCCGAGCTGCTGCCGCACCTTGGTTTTCCTGATCGATCACTAAATAGCCTTCTTGCTTGAGGTGGTTCAGAACTTGGCAAGTAAGGGGTTCTGTGGAGCCATCGTTAATAATTATAATTTCGTAGATTTTGTCTTTACAGTATTCAACAGTAGAAATTGCCTCTCTAATAAAGTTTCCCTGATTAAAGCAGGGAATAATTACTGATAAACAAATATCTTTTTCTTGAACATTTTTTGAGTCAAACTCTGTTAAACTCATAAGCATTTTTGATAAAAAATCTCATAGTCTTGAAAAAAACATTCTAAAAATTCACCATTCGATATATCGCCTAAGGTTTTCCAACGGGAGTCGGGAACAAGTTGCTTCATTTGGGATTTATGCTGAGCTAAGGCAGCCCGTTTAAGTTCTAAAACATCTCCGATATAGACCGAATATCTAAAGTCCCGCAGTAAATGCAAGCCTAAACCTGAAGCTAGGCTATCTTTCAAAACACTCAAAATCTCCCGTCTATCACCAGTTAAGCTTGTCCAAGGCCAGTGACGCCAATACCATATCGGGTATTCGTAGACGATTGGCTTAATTTTGCAGATCTCAAGTGCAGACAGCACGAGCCGATTCGTGGCAGAATGGTCTAAAGGAGCTTCTTTATGATAAGGAAGAAAGATTTCCTCAGGTTGGTGACGCTGGAGGAGTTCCGCTACTTGAGCGATCGCCTCATCTTGAGAGTTATTTAATTCTCCATCTTTGTACTCAAGAAAGAGAATAGCGCTCGGCTCCACACCAAGCGTTTGAGTGGCTGCCAGTGCTTCACTTTTACGGATAGACTTCAACTCCTGTTCTGAAATCAGTCGTTTGTGCGATCGCGAGCCGTCTGTCATAAAAACAATCTTTACGTCTGCCCCTGCCTTCTTCTTGCGGATAATCGTTCCACCACAACCGAGGGTTTCATCGTCTGGATGGGGTGAGAAGACGATTGCCGAACGTGCCAAATCGCTGCCCTCACATTCACTCATGAGGCGATTCATGAGGCTTCTATAAAACTGGCGTAGGAGAACTTTCACGGGGCATTTGTTCCTGACTTTCAAAGATGTTTCGGTACTGATTGAGCAGATTCTCAGCAATCCGTTCCCAGGAAAACAGTTCAAGCGATCGCTGATGCCCCGCCTTTCCCATTGATTCCCTCAAATCGTCGTCTGAGAGGAGCTGGAGAATTGCTTCTGCCAACGCTGAAGCATTGCCCGATTCAACCAATAGACCATTTCTACCTTCTTCGACAATTTCTGTCATCCCGCCGACTCGCGTTGCAATTACGGGAACTCCTGCCGCCATCGCCTCAACAAGGCTCATCCCAAACGCTTCACTGAAGGAGGGGTTAATCAGCACGTCCGCTTTGCGGTAATAATCAGTCAGTTCTAAGTGTTGAACGTGACCGCTAAAGGATACCTGACTCGCCGTATTTGGAGAAAGCTTACCCTGCAAGTGTGCGAAGTAACTTTCCGGAGCAAATGAGGCCAACTCTGAAATTTTTGGGTCATCACTCAACGCAATCAGGAATTCGATGGGCGTTGGTTTTTGTGGACCCGCTATTTCAAGCTGCGCTTGCGGATAATGGGCAGCTACGGTTTGAAATGCATCGAGTAATACATGCAGCCCTTTTTCTGGAGAAATTCGTCCAACAAACAGGATTTTTTTAGTGCGATTATCCTTGATCTTACTGGTGCCAGTCTTAGCCAGAAAATGCTCAACATCCACACCATTGAAAACCGTTTGGCAACGACTGGCAAACTGGGGAAACCTCGTGCGGATTTTTTCAGTAATATACTCACTGCAACCAACTACCAAATCCACTTGACTGAGACGCCTTGCAATCATTGCTGGATCAAGTTGCGTTAGCCACTCACAATGCATGTGCAAGACGATTTTGATTCGGGGATTGAAAGCCCGGATAATTGGAACAAATTGAGAGAAATTAGGGATGTGAACAACATCACATTGTTGTTCTTTTAAGTCCCTCGCTACCCGTAAAGCATAGCCAAGGCAATACAATCTAGAGGAAAAGAAAGGCCATTTCTTACGGAATTGTGAAAATAACTTAAGAAGCCCGTTTATTACTCGAATAGTAGCTACCGATACGCGACGATATTGCACCCCTTCATAACCTTCTACTTGCTTCTGATGGCGGTTTCTTCTTGCATAAATGATGACATCACAAGACGGAACCAAGCGACGAGCAACCTCGTAGGTCCAAATGGCTATTGAGCCAGACTGAACGGGTAGAACGACAGTATCCCAAGGCTGATTAACAAAAGCTACTTTCATTAATTTTTACACCCTAATTGTCGGAACCTAGGTAAATGGCAATACTGTTCGATTAGAGAGTGCAGGCACCCTTCATTTCCCAAAGTTGGGAGATTCAGCCCTATTTTTGAAAGTTGGTAGAGTTTATCCGAACAGTATTGCAGCCAGCCCTTCTAGACTACAGTGGGATGAGGGATCGGGATGATAAATTTACCACCCTGCTGCCGATAAGCCTCCTGTTGCCGCAAAATCTCCTCCGCAAAATTCCAGGCCAGCAGCAAAACATAGTCTGGCCTTTCCTCTAGCAGTTTCGACGGGGGAAAAATCGGTAAATGATTGCCACCCATGTAGCGACCATGTTTGAATTTGTTCAAGTCAACTACAAAATCAACGAGCTTTTTATCAATCCCAATGTAGCTAAGCAATGTAGTCGCCTTCGCCGCAGCGCCATAGGCCGCAACCTTCTTTCCTTTTTGCTTGAAATCCCAGAGAATATCTGACAGAGAACGCTTGATCTCAGACACACGCTCAGCAAAATTGCGATAGTAATCGATTTGATCGACTGCCCGATTTGCCTCTTCTTGCAATAGCAACCGTACCGATTCACGGACAGCTTCACGAGGCTCTACAAACAGACGCAACGAACCGCCATGAATCGAGACACGCTTGATGTCATTAAGAAACAGAGAGTGCCTTCTGAAGAGTTTGTCCAACGCTGTCACTGAGAAATAGCACAGATGCTGATGATAAATCGTGTCAAATTCGCAGTGATCGACTAGATCAACCACATAAGGTGCCTCGATTACTGCTACGCCAGTCTCTTTCAGCAGAATGCGAATACCTTCCACAAAGCCGTTCAAGTCGGGCACATGAGCTAAGACATTGTTGGCAAGAAAGACATCAGCCACCTTTCCCTCTGTTTCTCGCAGTTGCCGTGCCAAGTCCTTACCAAAGAATGTACAGAGTGTGGGAATGCCTGCTTGCTGTGCAGCCTCAGCAGGTCCTTGAGCCGGATCGATTCCCAGAACTGGAATGCCACTTTGGAGAAAATTCTTGAGCATGTAACCGTCGTTACTGGCAGCCTCAACAACCAGGCTGTCTGAATTGAGCTGCCTTGATTCGATTAGATGCTTGGCACTCTCCCCAAAGTGTTGGAGTAGACTTTTCGAGACGGAAGAGAAATAAGGGTAATCTCTACAAAAGAGAATTTCCGGCGGGACGGTTTCTGTGATTTGCACCAGTGTGCAGTTTGAGCAAAATACTAGCTCAAGGGGAGCCGTGATCTCTGGCTGGTTTAGCTGCTCTTGTGTCAGCAGCGCATCTGCCAAAGGGGTCTGACCAAAGGACAAAATTGACTTAAGGTCAGTACCTCCACAGGAACGGCAGGTTAGTGTTGAGTCGTTCATAATTTTGATGCTCCTACTGTCCTACCAGGGATGGCAGCCGCGCTGCTGTTTGCCAGCGCAGGGTTTCATCTAAGCGATCGCTACTGAGCAATTGTTGGATATGTGCAATTCGCTTGTATCTAGCTCCCTCAAAATCTTCCAGGGTCAATCCAACATTTTGATAGGCAGCGTATAGTTCTTGTGCGCCTTTCCGGGCATTCCATTGCGGTTTGAATTCAGGTAGTGTCCGCACTATCTTGCTACAGTCAACCCGATAACAGCGCTTATCGGGTCCAGCATCCTGGGCATATTCGATCGAGCAGCCTGGGACTGTTTCTTCCACAATCTCTGCTAATTCCCGAATGCGATAGTTGTCCTCGTTGCGCCCAACATTGAACGCTTGATTATGCACCACTTCACGCGGCGCATGAAGTACGGCAATAAAGGCACGCGAGATATCTTCAATGTGGACAATGGGACGCCAGGGTGTGCCGTCGCTTTTGATGTAGACTCGACCCGTGGTAAATGCCCAGGCAACTAAATTGTTGAGTACCAGGTCAAAACGCAGGCGCGGGGATACACCATAGGCAGTGGCATTGCGGAGAAAGGTGGGACTGAAGTTTGAGTCCGCCAGCTTTGCTACATCCTGTTCTACACGCACTTTGGAAATACCGTAAGGGGTGACAGGGTTGAACTGTGATTCCTCATTCAAAAAGTTCTCCCCTCCCGCGCCATAGTTACTGCACGACGATGAAAAGATAAAGCGTGTGACTCCTGCCTCTTTTGCCAAGCTAGCCAGACGCACTGAGGCAGCATGATTGATCTGATACGTTAATTCTGGGTTCAAGTCACCGAGTGGGTCATTGGATAGACCAGCCAGATGAATCACGGCATCAAACCCATCGAGGTCTGACACCTCAACGTCACGAATATCCTTTTTTAGCTCCGGGATGTTTTGAATTCCATCGCCAAACGTGCATCGCTCAAACAAATCGCTATCTAGCCCTACCACCTCATGCGCTTCGGCGATGAGCATAGGCACCATCACTGTTCCGATGTAACCCAAGTGACCCGTTACTAATACCCGCATTTTCTTCCTCCCAAATCTTCCAAGGTGCATTGCCACTTTGCCACAGGCTTTCCAACAATCGCTTATCCCGCAAGGTATCCATACATTGCCAGAATGAAGTATGTTGATAGGCCATCAACTGCCCGTCTTGAGCGAGTCGCTCCAGGGGTTCTTTTTCCCACTGGGTGTCATCGCCGTCAATGTAATTGAATATCTCTGGTTCCAGCACGAAAAACGCGCCATTAATCCATCCCTCTTGGGTCTGGGGCTTCTCCGAAAATTCCGTTATTCGGTCCCCATCCAACTCTAGGTGACCAAAACGTGCTGGCGGTCGCACGGCAGTTAAGGTTGCCAATTTGCCATGAGAGCGATGGAAAGCCAGCAGATCGTGTAAATTTACATCTGAAACCCCATCCCCCCAAGTCAGCATAAAGGTCTGGTTTCCCATGTAGGGAGCGAGGCGCTTAATGCGACCACCCGTATTGGTTGTAATTCCCGTGTCTGCTAAATCAACAGTCCAATCATGGTTGTAACCGCCGTGCCTTTCTACTATGCCACTTTTTAAGTTCACGGTCAGGTTACTGTTTAACGAACAGTAGTCCACCATGTACTTCTTGATTACTTCCCCTTTGTAGCCCAGGGCGATCGCAAAATTATTGAAGCCGTAGTGGGAATAGTACATCATGATGTGCCAAAGGATTGGCCGTCCACCAATTTCTACCATCGGCTTCGGTTTTGTCTCAGTCTCTTCAGAGATGCGAGTCCCCAGTCCCCCAGCCAGAATAGCTACTTTCATCTAAGATTGCTCCTTGATTATATTGCTTTGCTTTGCTCTTGCCGCCGTCCCAATAAACCTCGAACAAACAGGATAGTGGCCTTCATGAAATCCTCCACTATTCCTGTAAATCTCCTGAGCATTCCCGGAGATAGAAGTAAACGCCGCATTATTTCCAGGTAGCAGCGTACTTGCTCATACCAGCTCAATCGAGTACGCCCAACAGCTCTGCAATACTCGAAGTAACGCCTCCATCTTGGCAAGATAATTTTGCCTTTATTTTTTGGGTCAAACCAAACGGCGAATGATGCGTCGGTAGGGTTTGCCCTCTGTGATATTTGCGGATGAACTCGTCGGTAGAAAAGATATTCGGGGACTTCGTAAAACTCACCCAGAAGAGCCAGTTCTGCTAGCAAAACTCTATCTGCATGCGGGTAATTCCCAATCAGTAAGGTCATCTTAAGGGCACTGGTTCGCATCAGACCAAAAGCTTGAGTCGCATGATACCACCCATAGGTTTCAAGTAATTGATGGAGGCGTTCATGGGGCTTTGATGAACGGATGTTGAGGTTTTCAGTGTAAGTGCCTGTAATTTTCCCCTGTTCATCAATAGTGTTTGCCTTCGGATAACACAAAACTACATAAGGCTGGCGCTCAAGCACATCAATGCACTGCTCTATGTATTCAGGAGCGCAGACATCATCATGGGAAGCCCATTTAAAGTATTTTCCCTGTGAGAGTTCAAAAACGCGGTTAAAATTTTTTGAGGCTCCCAGGTTGGTTTCGTTTCGATAATATTTGATGCGGCTATCTTTGTTAGCGTATTCACGACAAATCGCTTCGGTAGCATCAGTGGAGGCGTTGTCGGAAATAATCAGCTCAAAATTGGAGAAGGTTTGGCTCAAAATCCCATCCAGCGCCTTGCGAAGATAATTTTCAGCATTGAAGATAGGCATTCCAATGCTGACAAGAGGATGGTCGCTGCTGGGAGGACGGTTCTTCTCTCTAATCTGAAGTTGATTCATTTTTAGCACCCTGCTATTAGCTAAATACAAAGGTTTGTGTAAATTTCTGATGGCTGAAATTACCGGGTTCGTCAATATGGCGAACCTGGAAGAGTCAGGAGAATACTTCTCAACAGAAGTCTCAAATATTTGTTGAGGTTAATGACTTTTTCCTGCCTTATCCCAATAGGCGTTTTTACCTATACTCTTCCCTGAAGAAATACATCTTGAGAGGGATAGGAGTTTCGCCTATCAGATGGCAACTTAGTATTAATCTCGGATTAACCTTTGCGGTTTTCTCAGTAATCAAATAGTGACATACCTCCTTGAGAAAGAAAAGGTACTTTTAGCTATCTTTGTAGAAAAAATATAATGTTGAGCCTGGGGTAAATTTCTGTATCCTTCCCTGGATAATTCCTGGTAGTTTTATTGACTTTTATGAAGAAAAGTATCATAGTATTTGAGTTTTAAAATTTTAAATCTCACAATGAGCATGCAACCTCAATAAAATGTATTAATAATTACAAATAATCTTAAGATTTGCTGAAATTTATTTAAAGCTCGTGTGAAGTTGTAGAGCAACCTACTAGTGCATCGCGGCAGAAGTCTTTGACCACCTCAAGCGAGACGAGGGGGAGAGGGGTGTGGTCATAAGTAGTTGGTCTTTTTGCGAAGAGTGAAGATGGGGAAGGTGAGGAAGGTGGGGAAGATTGAGATATATTTTCTCCCTCATCATGCCGCAGGTTGCTGGTAGAGTCAGAGGTATTTCTGAATTACCTGAGAGCACTCTGCCACTGAGGCTCGTTCTTCCATAGCCGCAACCAGTGCTTCATAAGATTCCCAGTGTTCTTGAATGATCGTGTGAGCTTGCCGAGTCGCCCACCGCTCTTTCAAGGGGAACTCACTGGCAGGACGCCCCAATGCTGTCAGGGCATCTCTAAGTTTCTGCCGGTCTTCTATGCCTCCCTCTGCACTGCCGTAGACTAAGGTTTCGGCGGCAATCCCAGCCATCCAGACGGTGCAAAATCTCTCTAAGGTTAATCGCATTTCTCCAACAGCAAGAGCGTCTGGCGAAGTTTCGAGAGAACCAAAGCTTACACCCCCCAAACCGGGTTGTCCTTGCTTGAAAGCTTCCCAGGCGGTCAGTGTGTAGCCAGTGATGGGGATACCCAGGAAGTAAGCGACGAGGAAGTGACCTGCTTCATGCCGGACAATGCGATCGCGATGTTCACTCCTAGCACCAGCAAGCCAATCTAACAGCAGGGTAACGCCTTTGCCTTGGAAGCGAAAGGAGTCCAGTGTGGCAAGGCTCAAGACACCGAGAGTTGTAACGGCGGGGATTGCTGGTGAGATGTTGAACATCGGTCCGAGCAATACCGAAAGCGTCATGCCAAAAACGCCAATGGCAATTAAATTTAGGGCGGTTTGCTGCATTAGTTTAGCGGTTAGTAATTAGCTGTTAATCGTGGTTTGCTCCTATGTATATATTTGTAAACTGTTTTTCAGCTTTCGGTACAAGAAAGAATTCTCGCGCCACCTCAAATGTTTTCAAGTTACCCGTTGCCTTGCCTCAGGGCGTTGGGGAAGGTTGTGTTGATGGAGTTGGCGTGGGTGTCGGGGAAGGCTCTGTTGCTGGAGTTGACGCGGGACGAATTAAGTTCTTGGCTTTGTAGAAGGTTTCTAAGCTATCGCGATCGCCTACAAAGCGCCAGTGCCACGGCTCATAACTGACACCTTGAGGATTGTTCTTGGGGAACGATATCTCAAAGCTGTAGTAAGGGGCATTCTTCTCCAGCCACTTGAAGGCAGCCGTGTTCTCAAAGTCAGGACTCAGGTTTGTTGCGGGTGTATTCCCATCGCCAATATCCACGGCATAGCCAGTGTGATGCTCACTGTAGCCGGGAGGCGCACTGACTTCTGCTCGCTTCGTAGTCACCTGTCCCCGTTCCGCCTTGACATCAAAAAACAGGTGCTGCTGGTCAGCAATCGAACGGAAACCGGAAATTGGCACTAAAATCACACCCTCTTTCCCTGCTGCTGCTGACATCGCTTGAAATTTCTGAGCGGCAGCGGTGCGGAGTTTGATTTGACCATCCGGTGTTATGGGTTGCAATTCCGACGCTGGCGCTACTTTGTAGGGAAGGTGCCCCAGCAGGTTATCTGGATTGCTGGGGTTTGGGCTAGGTTCTGTTGGCTTTGGGGAGGACACTACGGTTTGCTGGGGTTTAGGTCTAGAGAGCAGCAAACCGAACAAGAGTGCGATCGTACTTAATCCCCATACCCCGCCAATCAGCAAGGCAGGCTTCAATCGATACCGGCGTCTAACGTCCGGTGTATCCCGCACCGCCTCTGGAATATCGTCTCCTGGTGGCCCTGAGAGCTTTGCTGGTTTTCCT
>CBDTXL010000007.1:0-49533 GCA_965364435.1 uncultured bacterium | reverse complement strand
TGTGCATTGAAGTTCTGAACATATTCTATCGTGCGGTAGTTGCCTGTCTGTTGGCTGTGAGCGCCCAAGCGGAAAGTCGCAGACCTCAGCTGCTCCTCAGTAACCAGTATAAATGCTTAGTTTAACGCTTAGCAGGGGGCGCTTTCTGAAGAGCGCGATCGCGCTCTTCCTGTAGCCGCAATTTCTCTTACCAGGCTTGGGCAATGCTACGATTACATTTGCCGCATCTGGTGAGGTATTGATGGCAGAAACACTTTTCTTCAACGCCCTACGCGCAGCCATTGATGAAGAAATGGCACGCGACGACGCTGTATTTGTTCTCGGTGAAGATGTCGGACACTACGGCGGTTCCTACAAAGTTACCAAAGATTTATACAAAAAATACGGTGAACTGCGGGTTCTCGATACCCCAATTGCCGAAAATAGCTTCACTGGCATGGCAGTCGGTGCGGCAATGGCAGGTTTACGACCAATCATCGAAGGCATGAACATGGGCTTTCTGCTCCTTGCCTTCAACCAAATTTCCAACAATGCCGGGATGCTGCGCTATACCTCCGGCGGTAACTTTAAAATTCCGATGGTGATTCGTGGTCCTGGTGGCGTCGGGCGTCAGCTGGGTGCCGAACACTCCCAGCGCCTAGAAGCCTACTTTCAAGCTGTCCCTGGGCTAAAAATAGTCACCTGCTCAACACCCTACAACGCAAAGGGTTTGCTCAAATCCGCCATCCGCGACGATAATCCCGTTTTGTTCTTTGAACACGTTCTTCTCTATAACTTAAAAGAAGACTTGCCAGAAGAAGAGTACCTGCTGCCCCTTGATAAAGCGGAAGTAGTACGAAAGGGCAAAGATGTCACGATTCTTACCTACTCCCGGATGCGTCACCACGCCCTGCAAGCGGTGAAGCAGCTGGAAAAAGAAGGGTTTGACCCAGAGATAATTGACCTGATTTCCTTAAAGCCTTTAGACTTTGAGACTATCGGTGCCTCTATTCGCAAAACCCACCGGGTGATTGTTGTGGAAGAATGCATGAAGACGGGTGGCATCGGGGCGGAATTGACGGCATCGATCAATGATCGATTGTTTGATGAGCTAGATGCGCCGGTGCTGCGGCTAGCTTCTCAAGATATCCCAACGCCTTACAACGGTACTCTGGAGAATCTAACAATCGTACAACCTCAGCAGATTGTGGAGGCTGTACAAAAGATGATGGCGCTAAGGGTTTGAGGTTAGGGGTTTGCAGGGCGAGCAAGTTGCAGGGCAAGCTTCTTTACCTTCAAACCTTCAACCTTCAACCATTGCTGCTCGACTTGTCAAAGTCAAAACAGATTATCATATCACTTGTTGCGGCGGGTCGTAGTTATGCAAAAACAGCGTTTGGTATTAGCCTTGATTGTGGTTCTCGTGATTGCAGCGATCACGGTGCTGGTGAAGATTCCAATCCAGTTGGGGCTGGACTTGCGGGGAGGGGCGCAACTGACAATTCAGGTAAAACCCACAGCAGAGATAAAAAAAATCACCACAGAGGAACTAGACGCCGTTCTCAGTGTTATTGAAAATCGAGTCAACGGACTTGGGGTTTCAGAACCTGTGGTACAAACTGTTGGTTCTGATCAAATCCTGGTGCAGCTTCCTGGGGTGAATGACCCGCAACAGGCAGAACGGGTGCTAGGCGGTACGGCACAACTGGATTTTCTTAAGCAAAAACCAGGAACAGAGGCACAGTTGCCGATTGAACAACAGGTAAGGGCAGGAATAGTACTGAAGCAGGCGCAGCTGAGGGAGACTAAGGATGATTTAGCGATCGCCGAAAATCAAGCAGCCCTTGAGCGCAGTAATGAAGCGATCTTAAAACTGTTTGAACCGGCTGGATTGACTGGCAAAAACCTCAAAGACGCCCGTGCCGAACCGCTTCAAACCGGCAATGCCTGGAATGTAGCCCTCCGCTTTGATGCCCAGGGAGGTGAAAAATTTGCCCAACTGACCAAAGACCTTGCCGGTACAGGACGCACGATTGGCATTTTCCTGGATAATGCGTTGATTAGCTCTCCCGTAGTCGGGCCAGAATTTGCACAAACTGGCATCACCGGCGGGAGTGCTGTGATTACTGGTAACTTTACTGTCGAAACCGCAAACGACTTGGCTGTTCAATTGCGCGGGGGTGCCTTACCCGTGCCGGTGGAAATCGTGGAGAATCGCACAGTAGGAGCAACTCTTGGACGAGACAGTATCCAACGCAGTATCTATGCCGGGATTGGAGGTCTGGTTTTAGTATTGATCTACATGGGCGTCTACTACCGTCTCCCTGGACTGATTGCTGATGTTGCCCTGGTTATCTACTCCCTGTTGACGATCGCGGCTTTTGCCCTCTTAGGTGTAACCTTAACGCTGCCAGGAATTGCCGGTTTTATCCTCAGCATTGGTATGGCAGTTGATGCTAACGTGCTGATTTTTGAGCGGACGCGAGAAGAATTAAGAGATGGGAAGACGTTGTATCGCTCTGTTGAGTCGGGTTTTTACCGGGCATTTTCTAGTATTTTGGACGGTAACGTGACCACAGTGATTGCTTGTGCCGCGCTGTTCTGGCTAGGGTCAGGTTTGGTGAAGGGCTTTGCACTAACATTGGCTTTGGGGGTGGTAGTGAGTATGTTTACCGCCCTCACTTGTAGTCGCACCTTCCTGCTTCTCCTGGTTCTGGGATTTCCAGGGTTGCGCCAGAAGCCTGAACTATTTGTTCCAAACCCACCAGCGTCAGTCAAGTCATAGGTGGAGGGGTCAAGATGAAACTCAATGTAATCAAACAGCGATCGCTTTGGTGGACAGTCTCTGCCGCCATCATCCTCGCTGGCATCATCAGCATGGTGATTTCCACAGCAACTCCAACTGTGAGATCGCCTTTACGTCTGGGTCTGGATTTTGTCGGCGGCACGCGGCTGCAATATGAGCTGGATTGCTCAAAACCTGGTAACTGTGACAAACCCATCGACATCGCAGCAGTTCGAGAAGTGATGGATGCTCAAGGGTTGGGCAACAGCAGCATCCAAGTTTTGGGAGACAAACAACAAGCGCTGACGATTCGGACAAAGTCGTTGAATGGCGATCAACGTATCAAGCTACGAGATACCCTAAGCGAAAAAATTGGCGCTTTTGACCCTAAAACTGTCCAGATTGACACGGTTGGTCCTACCTTGGGTCGGCAGTTGTTTGCCTCTGGCTTACTCGCGATCATCCTCTCTTTCGCCGGTATCCTAATCTACCTAACCTTTCGCTTCCAGTTCGACTACGCCTTCTTCGCCTTCGTGGCTCTGTTCCACGATGTTTTTATCACTTTTGGTATATTCTCCATCTTGGGTCTGGTGCCGCAGCTGCAAGTGGAAATCGATAGCCTCTTCGTCGTTGGGATATTGACGATTATTGGTTTCTCTGTCAACGATACTGTGGTGATTTACGACCGGGTGCGAGAGGTAATCACTCGGCATCCGGAGCTGCACATTGACCAAGTTGTCGATGATGCGGTTAATCAAACTCTGACTCGGTCGCTTAACACAACATTAACCGTGCTGCTGACGTTGTTTTCCATCTTTTTCTTTGGCGGCGAAACTCTAAAATATTTTGCCCTGTGTCTGATTGTTGGGTTTACGGCGGGTGCCTATTCCAGTATTTTTATTGCCAGTACCCTGCTTGCTTGGTGGAGAGAGCGTAGTGGCAAAGCTCAACCCCTTCCTGCCCCAGACGCCAAAACTTCCGACGAAGTCTAGAGGATATCACCTTACCTCCAAAATGGATCAGCCAGACGGCCCGACGCCTCAAACACCTCAAATAGCACAGGCAGACCTCGACCCTACCTTTAAGGCACAAGTACAACGGTTACATCAGCTGACAGTCTATGGTCGGTGGTTGCTAGTTAGCATCCTCTGGATGACGCTTGCGCCTTTGAGTCTGTGGGGTTGGAGCTATGAAATTTCACTGATGCGATCGCATTTTACCTGGGCAGCATTGCGGTATGGCATTCTCTACAATCCTCTACCTGCACTGGGTCTTACTTTCTGTATTAGCATGACCGTCGCGGTCTTGGTCTGGCAGAGTCGCAATATCTTACTGGGAATACCACGCGAAGAACAGAGGCGTCTAGAGCAACAGGTTCGCCGGATTTGTCAGCAAGGAGCGAGTCACCCCTTATGGAAGTGGGTTTGTAAGCAGTCAAAGAGTTGAGGGTTAGGGGGTTAGCAGGTTACAGGTTATAACTTCCACTTTCAACTTTCAACCTTCCAACCCTTCAATTAGCCATGAACATTCCCACTACCTTAGCCGACGAACTCAAGCTTTACCTCAAACAGCAGGCTAAAAATGGAGACCTTGAGGCTCAAACGCTGTTGGCTCAAATCGAACAGGTCACCACTTTGCCACCAGCAATTGTGCAGCAAGGGATCAATGTGCCGCTATCAGATGGCATAGAACTGGGCTGTTGAGACTCAAGGAGATCAGCGCATTCATCCCACGAGTAAAGCCAGTGGGATGAATGCTGAGGAGTGTTGAACGTTTTGTCAGTCAAGCAGCTTTACAATGTCTTTAAAAAATAGGGGTTAAGTAACAAGAACGGGTGAAAGAGCATCTATCTAATGGCGTATATCAGATGAGTAGGTATACAATGAGCTGTCTGCATAAAAGCAAGGGAAACGGCGATAAGTACTGTAGCTAGCCAAAATTGACTTTTGCAAGAGTTCTAGTCTACTTCACCACCTATTCCATAGGTCTTAGTTAACATGGATCGTGATAAGTTTGCCAAATTACATCTAACTACATATTGTTGGAGTTTTATCTCCCAGGCAAGAGTAGTCTTGCTTCCAGAAGGTGGAACCAAGAGAGTAACTTCTCCGCTTTTAATGTTGATCTTTCCCATTTCTGCCTTGGTGGTTTTGGCAGTTTCGATAGTTTTGATGACAGCAGAATCAGTGATTTCCGCAGTATTGTCGCCAGCAAAAGCACTAAAAAAGGGTACTTTGCAGGACTAACTCGGAGGCGAAAACCTCTCTCGCCGTCAACTTACCCAAACTAATGGAGTAGGTGAACAGAACTAAAGACCATTATGTAAACCTATGTATGGGACTACCAAAGCCAAAAATGCGATCGCCCAAGGTCGTAGAGGCATCTTTGTGAACCCATAAATATGGAACATAAGACCGTAGTTATGGGGAGAATTGAAGGGGTGACGGCGTAGTCACCTCTACTCTCTGGTTCCTGCTCACTTACCTTCGCCAATTGAATACATAAACACTTTGCTTCTCTTTTGTAAGAGTTTGTAAACAAGTATTTGTCCTCAAAAAGCTGTAAGACTACCTAGAACAAAATGTAACCTTGGCTCTTTGATGCTAAAACCTTTAACTAAGAATATTCGGGTAATTTTAGCAAAATACATGTGGAACAAATATAGAACCATACTCAATTTACCAGCGTATAAAATATTAGTTTTAGCTGATTGCAATAGTTTATTTAGCGGTTCATACGAAAGCTTTATCCTATGAGCCTCTATTATTGTATACAAAAATCCAAAAGCCAAGACTCCATTAATGATGGTGGCAAGCGGGTGATGATTAGTTGCCATAAAATGCTTCACAGTAAGCATTAAAATACTACATAAAAACAAAATTAAAAATCTAATATTTGAAGATAATTTTTCTAAAATTAAATTGGCTTTAGGTAGATAATATGCCAGGAAGACACCCAAAGCGTAGAAGATATTAAAAGAAAAGTAAAAGGATATAAGTAGCTCTTTAAAAAATAAAGAAAATGCAAATAAAAAAATTGATATTAAAAAATACAAGAAGGGAGAGCTAAATTTTTTAAAAAAACAGAAGGAAAAAAGAGATGCAAAAATCAAAGCGTGAAGAAACCAGAACATAGAGTAAGGAAATATTACTGCCTTAATCAAATCAATAAAAGAAAAGTGCTTACCTTGAGATAATGAATGGAAAATAAAAAAAGGTGGTGCCCAGCATACTAAAGGAATAATTAGCCTATTTAACTTAGAGCGTGCAAATTCTAGATAGCCGCCATTTTTTTTACTAAAAATAGCAAAAGCAACTCCAGAAACCATCAGAAATACTGGCATATGAAATGTATAAATAAAATCGGCTAACCAAGACAGAGCAAATATGTCTGAACTGTACATCTTACGCATTCCATCATTCTTGTTATCCCCAATTACGTGACCTATTATCACAAGAACTATAGCAATCCCTCTGATAAAATATAGAGCTTTAGAGAGATGCGTTTTAAAAGTAATATCCCATTTCATCTGGCTCATGGTAGATCCACCTAATGATGTGAATTTCTTAGTCATAAATTTCATGTCCTTATCCTTAGAGAATGCTTATCAAGTTTTTATTAATCACTTTACACCTGACGATACTCGCTAATCGTCTCACGAGGAAATGACTCCTGATAGCCAGCATCCACTAGCAGTAGCTGTAGCTGAAACACGCTATTCTTGCTTTTTTTGCAAACTCCAATCTACCAACTGCTTCAGCTAAGGGGTATTTCTTAGTGAAAGGCTGTGACCCTCCTTATGGATATTATGTATCCCTATATGAATCACAAAGTAATTGAGAAAGATTATAATGCATTCTTTGGATAAAAATCGGATAATTAGGATACTTAATGTTAAGTTAAGCATTGCCTTGGCTGTGGATGTCGCAAGCGTGCTGTTCTGGGGTGAAATTATGCTCCCAATGGCTTAGACAAAAACTAATCCAGCGTTAATGTTGACATAAAACTTACTTATTATAGAGTCCCATGCTCAATCAGTTGACTGTACTCATTCAAAAACTAAGCCCAGAGCTTCTTAAGATTATCAGCAATATAGGCTGGCTGTTCGCTGATCGAGTTCTACGTATGGGCGTGGGGCTTATTGTAACCGCTTGGGTAGCCCGTTATCTGGGACCGCAGCAGTTTGGTCTTTTCAACTACGCAGGTGCCTTTGTTTCACTGTTTGGCGTGCTTGCCACGCTGGGATTGGATCAGATTGTGGTGCGCGATATGGTTCGCGAACCATCCTGTAAAAACGAAACTCTTGGTACTGCCTTTGTACTAAAACTTCTTGGTGGCATAATCACAGTGGCGGTAACGACTGGAACTATTTTTCTGCTACGCCCTGACGAGCAACTAACTCACTGGTTGGTCGGAATTTTTGCCGCCGGGACAATTTTTGATGCCTTCAATACCATCGATTTCTGGTTCCAGTTGCAGGTTAAGTCAAAATATACGGTTATTGCCAAAAATACTGCTTTCATACTGATCACCCTGATAAGAATTGCCTTGCTCCAAATGCAGGCTCCCCTAATTGCCTTTGCTTGGGCACTATTGGCAGAAAATGCTTTGGGAGCGGTTGGTTTAGCGATCGCTTATAAAGTTCAGGGACAAAGCCTTCTAGCATGGCGTCCAAGTTTACTACGTGCCAAAACTCTGCTGAAGGAGAGTTGGCCACTGCTACTTTCTGGGTTAGCGATTATGGTTTATCTGCGTATCGATCAGATTATGCTTGGGCAATTAGCTGATGATAAGGCTGTTGGAATTTATTCGGCAGCAACGAAAATATCAGAGCTTTGGTATTATATTCCGATCGCAATTGTCACTTCTGTAACTCCTTCTATTGTTGAAGCGAAAAAGGTTAGCGAGGAGCTGTACTATAACAAGCTGCAAAAGCTTTTTAATCTTATGGCAGTCTTAGCTTATATGATTGCCCTACCCATGACGTTTTTGTCAAAGTACATCGTTGTCATGATATTTGGTCAAAACTATGTAGCATCTGGCGGAGTATTAGCCATACATATATGGGCAGCATTGTTTGTTTTTTTTGGATGGTCTAAAGGAATTTGGATAGTTGCCGAGGGGCTAACAATGTTTTCTTTAGTAGCTACAACTTCTGGTGCTGTCATGAATATTTTATTAAATTTTTGGCTACTCCCGATTTATAGAGAAACTGGTGCAGCAATAGCAACAGTTATCTCCTATGCATTTGTCGATTATTTTCTGTGCATGATATATCCTCCAACTCAAAAGATTGGTTGGGTAATGACTAAAGCGCTGACTTTAAATTTTTTAACGCTAAGAAAACGGATTTGAGTAACAAAGAGCTTATGGCTGTTCAGTTTTTCTTTGTTTTCTTGACGAGCCTGATAGTTCATCCCTCTTTTGTTATTTCCGGGAACAAATCACGGTTTTTGTAGGGGCGAAGCATTCTTGCCACAAAATCGGCGTGAAGTGTGAAAGCCTTATCCAAGAATGCTTCGCCCGGTTTCTAAGCCCCAAAGTAACAAAAGAGGGATCACTTATTGAACATATTCATACGCCCCAATGTCGTACCCCCTGCCCAGTGGTCTGCTCGAACCCGCATAATCGTTGGGAACCGACTTAATGAGCTGAGCCCCCGCATCAATCGCTGGCGAACCAGCTTGCAGCTTGTAGTCTACGTCTGTCGTGGTGCCTGGGTTTAAAAGTTTTGGCTCCGCATTCACATCATCGGTACCCGCAGCAGCTCCGGCACTACCACCGTACCAAAGGTTTTGCTGAAACCTCAAGCCGGAGTTTGCTGTGAGATTGGTCATCGCGCCGCCACCAGTTTGGTAGAAAATGTTGTTGGCAATCAAAGTATTCGTATGCCCAGCATCGTTGTCGATGGAGAGCATGGTACTCGTCGCTTTGTAAAAGGTGTTGTTGGCAATGACAAAGTTCTTCAAGCCACCGCCGTTTTGATAACTGCCATAGTAGAAGCCCGCATAGCCACCGATCACGATATTGTTGCGGATTGTGTTGCGATCCAATGGATTTGAAATAGAGTAAGACTCATTGGCTGCTTGGATGCCACTTGCTGGTTGCCCGTCAAGCGACCCACCACGCCAATAAAATTTTTTGTCGTTGGTGGTATAAATGAAGTTTTGGTCTACTGTGACGTTGGTAGCGTTGTCTAGGTACAGGTTCGCAGCGTAATTGTCAGACGCGACATTCTTAGCAGCCAGACCGCCCTTGGTGAGAATAAAGTCGATGCCTATTCCATAATTCTTATACACGCGGTTGTTCGTGATGGTCACGTTGCTGGCTCCGAAGCTATCAATGATCGCTGGAACGTCGCTACCTATACTGTTACCGTTACTGTCCCTATTGATGAGGGCATTGTTGTAAGCTGTGTTGCCGTCAATCAGGATGTCTGTGGTCGAAGTAAAATCGGAGCTTTTCCCAACAAAGATCGCGTCTTTATACGAGTCGTGAACAGTGTTGTTTAGGATCTTGATGTTCTTCCCGCCCCACGAAACAATCCCTATGAATTTTGAGTTCTGGATTTCAAAATTCTTGAACACGTTGTACTCGCCTGCCACATTCACCACACTATTGGCGTCCGGCATCTTTTTCCCATCAAGTATTACCTTTCCTTCTTCGCCAGGGTAGGGTTGATACGTGATCGGCTCACTGGAGGTGCCGACGCTGCCGATATACTGCGTGCTGGAGAAGGTGTAAGTTCCTTTACGGACATACACTGTGTCGCCAGCCGCGACTTTCGTGGCCGCTTGGGTGAGCGTTGCAAACGGTTGGTTCTGGGTTCCAGGATTGCTGTCACTGCCGTTTGTTGCGACGTAATAGATGGTAGCAGCTCGTACTGGCGTCAACAGTAGCACGCTAAACAGGGTGACAATCGCAATGAGCAGCAGACCTTGTAAAGAACGTTGTATTTTAAACATTTTTTTAGCTTTATCAGAAAAGAATAGGAGAATGTATCTGAAAGATCAAACTTTATACCAGTCAGTGCAATAAAATATTATCACAGTTATAAAACCCTATCTTAAAAAAGAAAAAGTGTAACTAAAATTACAATAATTTAGATACGAATAAACAAGATCAATCAAACTATAATTTTGATGATATATTAATCATTATCCAAGTTAGAGCTTCCGCACCGTTACGTAATTACAAGGGTTTGAGATTCTCCCCTAACACTATTCAATGTCTGAATAGTGTTCTCAGGGCGTAAGTCCTAAAAGTTTGTTTTAGAGCGCTCACCTACCCGGTTTATTGAGGCAGAAAAGCAAAGGAGGTATTCATATGGAAGATTTTGGCGTTATTGTGGTGTGTTGTGATCAAGATTATCTCTTTGCTAAGGGTTGCTGTGCCAGCATTAGACATTTTTTAGGGGATGTTCCCATTTGCCTGCTTATTGACGGAATATTTTCAGCGACTTCTCTGCAAAAAGCTTATGATGTTCAGGTCATTAATCATTTAAACGTTAAACATCAGGTTCTCAGAGAGAGAAGTTTTGGATGGGGATTGACCAGGATGATTGCCTTCTGGGAAAGCCCTTGGAGCAAATTTCTGGTTTTGGATGCCGATACTATTATTTGGGGAAATGTGCTCAATTTTGCCAACTTCAAGGACTTCGATATTATTGTAGATCTCCCACTTTACAAGGATTCTTTTGAAGAATTTACCCGATTTTTCTTTGATTCTCAGGAGGTTGAGAAGCATTTTCCCTACTTTCGATGGCAGGCTCATTTAGGGGAATATTTTTGTCCAGGTGCTTTATTTGCTAAGCGAGATATTTTTAACTTAGATGAGTACATTGATATATTGAATTTTACTTCTACACATCCGAATGTATTTAAGTTTGGAGACCAGGGATTATTGAATTTTATGACTTTCCGCGCCTCTGATGAAGGAAGACTTCGTTTGGGACAAGAAAGTTTTGAAGTTCTCGTTCCGCATTGTGAGTGTGAGAATCTTAAAAAGCGCTATCCTATCACAGAGGCGGGACCGGTTTTGCAGGAGGAAGAGGCTAGCGTAATTCACTGGGCTGGGCCAAAGCCAATTTTGTCGAGTTCTGAAGTCTACTCTGAACCTATGAGTTTCAGTCGTCGGAAGTTTCTGCGCGATGCGCGGGGGTTGACTGGATTGGTGGCGGAGGTTTTGCTGACAGTAGAAGATTTCCAGCGCTTTCTAAAAATCTACAAGAAAAAGTTTATTCGCAAAGTTCGGAAGCTCAGTGGACTTCCCGTAGTGGACTTCCCGTAAATCATTCACTAAACTGGGCAAGGAAGTTAGAACAAGGAAGTTAGAATAAACCAGGCTTCTTCTGCTGTCCATCACCGATACTTACGCTTCTACTTACAAGCAATCTACAGCTAGACCTGAATCCTTTTTAACTATTGAAGATAATACCTACAGGTCACATTCCGATGCTTTTAAGTTAAGGAATGCCCAATACTAAAATCACTGCTCGCAATAAACCACAAAATCACGAGAGCCTTCATAACTGATTATCTTGGCAGGCACACCTACGGCTACAGCATTATCCGGCAGGTCTTTTGTGACAACGGCATTTGCTCCGATCGCAACATCGTTGCCAATGGTGATACGTCCTATTAGGCGAGCGCCCGAACCTACATAGACGCGATCGCCAATTGTAGGAGAGCCCCGCTTTTCTCCTCTTCCGGCAATTCCTATCGTGATATCTTGACTCAAGTTGCAGTATTCACCAATTTTCACGCTGGGATTGACGATAATTCCGCCAAAGTGACCGATGTAAAGCCCTTTGCCGATGTCCGCTTGGTACGGCAAATCAATGCCAGTGGTGATTTCAATAAGCTTGTGCCACACATGGCAGAACAATCTCAAAACCTGTCGAATCACGGGTACATGAATTTTGGTACAAGCCCAACGGCTGAATCTATATTCCGCCAACGCCCATAGTCCTTGCCTGTTTAAGACAACGTAGATCCAGGACTTGTTTTCCATAAGCATATATCGCTCAACATCCGCTCTAAAGTTATCTGAGACAAGACCCGCGACAATTGAACCCCACCTAATGTGCTTATGGTCATCCACCACTGAACCAGAGGTAGTACGTTCAACCGCAATGTCTCCTGATGTAGGGATGTCTTTCATAGTCGTATGCACCTGCTCCGAAAGGATGAATAAAGTGTATTTAAATTAATATTTAGGGTTTTTTAGGTAATAGTAAAAAGCAAAAGTGGAAATTGTCAGTCTTTCTAACAGCGTCACCGAAGATAGATAAGCTTTGGCAAAGTCCTGATATTCCGCCTCAACACCCCCAGTACGCCCATAAATGCCCATACTTAAGGCAAATAGTCTATTAGTAAATTTAGAAAACGATGGAAATTTGTCCCGCATCCAATAACTTGTCAGCATATTTATTCTGGCTTTCACCTTTTGACCGTCATTTCTCATGGTATATGCATTAGACCCATGTATTCTATAAAGTGCTAATTCCTTATCCAAAATAATAATTTTACTCAGTCCTAATGCAATAAAGTCTAGGTAAGCATCATTAAGACCAATACTTTTAGCCTCAGGCATTGGCAGAATTTGTTGTAGGAGCGAACGTCTAAAACTAAGACCACTAGTAGGGGTGAAAAGAGGGAATTTCTTCCTCACTTTACCACTTTTGATGTCAGCTCTTAAATCATACTCGCGTTTCGGTCCGTCCTGACGGTTTTTAGTAAGAGATAAACCTTCCTGGCTGCTGCTAGTAATAGATGGTTTGCCATCGATATCCACCCATTTAACCGAATGGCAGCACAAACCTAAGTCTTGGCGATCACCCAACGCATCTACGACTTCTGCCACTTTTTCAGGCAAAAAGGCATCGTCGGAGTCCAAAAAGCAAATAATATCTCCTCGACTTGCGGCAAAACCCCCATTAAAGGCCGAGGCTTGTCCACCATTTTCCTTTAACACAGGGATAATTTTATTCCCGTACCTGGCGATAATCTCCCGTGAGTTGTCGGTGGAACCGTCATCTACCACAATCACCTCAGTAGGGGCATAGGTTTGGTTTAGGGCGCTATCAATGGCTTCCTGTAGAAAACGTCCATAGTTGTAGTTGTTGATCAGGATGGTAACTAAAGGATTCTCCTGCATGGTTTACCCCTTCAGGTTTTTAAGATGAACCAAGCGATTTCTATTTTTTCACAGAGATACTACTTTTTTAAGTAAAAGAATTTTTTTAACTCATACTTAATTAAACGCAGGTTTATTCCAGATGTACTCTGATATACCCAGGAGTCTAGCTCTAATCCAAAAGGAGTTGGCACCTTGGTTACCAGAAAAGATGAAATATCATCTGAAATTAGTATTTCCCAAATATCTGGCTGTTGTGTACCCCAATTAATAATGTCTGTCAAACTCACTTTTTCTAAAAGATTTTTTCTAATCAAGCACGCTGCCCCTCCAAAATATTTATTGGGATGAGCAAAATCCTGATTTCCAGAATAATCTTTACCGGGAAACCATTCCTTATCAAATTCAACTGGCATAGTTAAAAGATTTATGCCAAGAATGTTTTTATCTTTATCAAGCACATCAATACTTTTTTCCATGATACTAAGATAATCCTCATAGGAGCCAGTTAGGCAAATATCATCATCGAAATGGAGAATATAGTCACCCCTACAAAGAGTCATACTACTAACGATCCCAAAATTACTATGGGGCGGATGAATTAGAGGACTATATCTAACTTCATTAAACTTATTAAGGTTAGAGCTTAATTTCAGGGCTTTTATTCCATTAATATCAGGGCTACCATCGTCTAAAAAAATTTTTTCAGCAAAAGGAAGTTCTAGAAATATTTCCCAACTTTGCATAGCACGGCGAACAATAGATGCACGTCGGCTACGTAATGACTTGAGGTACGAACACGTACAGAACGAGGTTTTACTCAACAAATCCCTGAGGCGAGTTTCCATAGTTTTTAGAATCCCATTATTACTACTAGATAAGTATGGTGTTTAACTTAATATTTAGGTTGTTTTAGGTAATAGTAAAAAGCGAAACTATAAATTTTCAGTTTATCTAGGAGCGTCACTGAAGAGAAATAAGCTTTGACAAATTCCTGCTCTTCCGCCTCAACACCCCCAGTACGCCCATAAATGCCCATACTTAAGGCAAATAGTCTATTAGTAAATTTAGAAACCGATGGAAATTTGACCTTCAGCCAGTAGCTTGTAAGCAGATTTATCCTGGCTTTCACCTTTTGCCAGTCATTTCTCATGGCGTATGCATTAGAACCATGTATCCTATAAAGCGCTAATTCCTTATCCAACATAAGAATTTTACTCAGATTTAATGCAGCACACTCCAGGTAAAAATCATTAAGACCAATATTTTTAGCCTCAGGCATTGGCAGAATTTGTTGTAAGAGCGAGCGTCTAAAGCTGAGACCGCTGCTGGGGGGAAGATCGGGAAGTTTATTCCTCATGTTGCCACTTTTGATGTCAGCTCTCAAGTCGTACTCGCGCTTTAGTTTCCTATGACGGTTTTTAGTAATAGATGAACCTTCCTGACTGCTGTGAGTAATAGATGGTTTGCCATCAATGTCCACCCATTTAACGGAATGGCAACACAAACCGAGGTCTTGGCGATCGCCAAACGCCGCTACGACTTCTGCCACTTTTTCAGGCCCAAAGGCATCGTCCGAGTTCAAAAAGCAAATAATATCTCCTTGACTTGCTGCAAAGCCCGCGTTATAGGCTGAAGCCTCTCCACCATTTTCCTTTAGCACAGGGTTAATTTTATTCCCGTAACTGGCGATAATCTCGCGTGAGTTGTCGGTGGAACCGTCATCTACCACAATTACGTCAGTAGGGGAATAGGTTTGGTTCAGGGCGCTATCAATGGCCTCCTGTAGAAAACGTCCATAGTTGTAGTTGTCGATCAGGATGCTAACCTTAGGATTATCCTGCATGGTTTATGAGAGATATTTACAAAATTATGGCTAGCTTCGATTGGCTAGTTTGAAGTGTAATGAACTTCAGAACCTGAAGAACTTACATCGGCAAGTTTTGGAGAAACTTTGGCAATTAAATCAGAGACTTGCTTGGCATATGCTTCTGGCGAAAAATACTGTATAACATGACTCTGAACCTTTGTTGCTTTATTGATACGTTCTTGATGGTAGAGCCAGTAATACTTCAGTATAGAAATCATTGTTTCTACATCTGATTCAGGAATTAGAAGATCTTGACAGTCATTGGGATAATAGGGTGCAGTTGCTGGCGTCTCGGTTGCTATCACCATTTTTCCCATAATAATAGACTTGATTAGCACTATCAAGCCAGCAGTCACTTTACTAACAAGTGGTAAAATAATCAGGCGCGATCTTGCAGCCAGAGAAAAAAATTCTTCTTGACTCGTGTCAAAAAGCACATCCACATTGGATGTAACATTTCTAGTGGGAGCCCAGTTCTTCCGTCGGGCTACAACCTTAAAGCGTATCTCGGGACAAGCTGCTGCCACTGATAGCAAAGTCTCCCAATCCCTAGCAGCTTCGCCTCCTGAGAAAACAAATTCCTCATCGTTAAGGTTGGGTAAGGAAACCTCATAACTCGGCCACCAGGGATCATGCAAAACTGAAATATTTTCCGGTCGAATTTTAAAAGTTTCCAGGTATTGCGTTCGCAACTCTGGAGTGTTCACCGTAAGCAATAGTTTATCTGACATAAATGCCGTCTGATAAACCAGTCTACGTAAAATCTGGTTTAAAAACCCTTTAGTGCGTGCAATCATATTTAAAGCTATGACTGGTTGTTTCTTTTTTGAAAGTATTCGAGCGGATAGCGAGGCAAAAACGCCTACTTGGAAATTACACGTTACCACTACCCCTTCATTGTGCTGAGCCATCTGGGCACCCCGCCAACCAAGCTTTAGGAAATCCATCCAAAGTATTATTGTTCGCCATTTAATTGCATGATTTTTTAAATTGTAGCTGGGGAGACCTAAAGGCGTTACCTTAAAGCCAAGTTTCTCTAATTCTGGTTGAAGCCAATACTTTTTGTCATCAAGCTGCCAATCTACTAAAAGAATTATTGGGCATTTAGGAACTTCATCCACCACTCTCCACCTCCACTATTAACTTTTGTGTTCAGGTATGTCCTCTGGCTAGGAGATAACATTGAACAGGGTAGTATTAGTCAACATGTAACACCTGCCGATACTGTATCAGAGCCTTCTCTAGCGAGAATTCAGCAGCCCTTCGCCGTAGGGCTTCCGAGTCAGAGGGCGACTCTAGGGTGCTAATGATTGCCTCTGCTATACCCTTGATATCCCCCACGGCTACTAACTTGCCGTACTGCCCGTTTGCCAAAATCTCTGCCGGTCCACTCTCGCAATTTGTAGAAACGACCCTAGTTCCCACCGCGAGTGCCTCAATGAGTACCGTAGGCAATCCCTCAAATAAAGAGGAGAGTACGAATACAGTCGCTCTAGCCATATAAGCATAGGGGTTTGACACGAACCCAGGTAAGCTGACATTTTCCCCTAGACCTAGTTCCTGCACTAAAGCTTCAAGGTAGGGACGTTCTTTCCCCTCGCCCAGGATCATCAGCCTAGCTGGACGTTGCTGCTGTACTTGAGCAAAGGCTCGAATGAGTGTAGGAAAATCTTTCTGCTTTTCTAGGCGTCCTACACCCAAAATCACCGGAGGTGAACCAGGCTCAAACCAAGGATGGTCAATGGGCTCGTTGACTTTCTCAAATAGCTCTGGAGTAACTACTGGATTGTAAATCACTTTAATACGTTCTGAAGACAAGCCCAGACTTGCCAAATCTTGAGCCGCCCCTTGAGACACTGTAACTATTGCATCAGCCCACGGGTAGAACCACCGTGCCAAATAAGGTGCAAATCGCCTTTTCAACTGAGTTGAATTTTGGGACTCCTGCGAAACAGTGTTGTGTACGCTCACTACCACTCGCGTAGATACCCCAGCTAGCCTCCGGCTCCAGAGAGCTACTAAGTTAATGTCTTGCATAGTCGAGAGCAAGGCGGCAGGTCTGTTCTGTTGCAAGTAGTGTACCAGGCTGGGGAGACTTGATATCAACCGCTTACCTCCCAGGTTCACGATTCGCACCTCTGGTGGTACCAGAGACATGAAAGCACCTTCCGCCTTAACTAAAACTAAGTCTACGCTTAAGCCCTGATCAACAAAACCACGAGCTAAGTTAACTAGTACTCTCTCGACTCCACCTCCCTGAAGGCACGTAATGAAAATCGCCAAATTAGACATCTTTAAATTCTCTGGCGTAGTATACAGTCTCTAAGAAAATTGTTTCACTACACATGAGCCATGTCCGGAGGGGCAGGCAATCAGACTCAAGTGTCTAGGCTGTGTTAAGCAAAGCTTGTAGCACTTGTTTTTTGTTTCTTCAACACAATAATATAATCTGAGGAATCTGCGTCGATCTTGCCAAAACTAAATACTTTAGCCAGCCCTCCAATTACATTCCATACTGCTCCGAATTTTTTTCTAATTCCTTGTTGACGGAAGTTTTCGTACAAGTCGAAATATTCAATAGATAAACCATTGGTAACAGCAAACTGTTTTATGGCTTCTGGACTTATCGAATATCTTGAAAATGTTGGAAAAGGTCCAAAATCCTCTGTACCTGCTCTCTTCTCCCCAAAGATATTTCTATACACCCAAGTATGAAACCCGTGGGGAGTAAACTTGGTTGTTAAGCCCCAGATGGATAGAACATTAGGTAGTGCAAGAATGATAATTCCTTCCTCTTTGATAGAATGTAGGAAATTTTTCAGAGCTAGTTCGGGGTTGGGAAGATGTTCTAAAACATAGAAACAAACAATTACATCAAAATCGGAAGCTGGTAAATCATAAGTTTGTAGATCTCCTAAGATCTTTTCTTTTAAAAGATTATTTCTTTCAAGTTGTTTTTCTGAAATATCAATACCGACAAAATAGGCATTCTCTGGGAGCTGAATTTCTGTAGCAGAACCACAGCCTGCCTCAAGAACTTTTAGGTTCTTACGGCTATCCAATAATTTGTCAATCACTTGTTGCAATTTAACAATTTCTGACTTCATTACACTGTCTTATAAGGTAGATGATTTTTGGGCTTTTTGCGGCAATTTTTCCTGAATAGAGAGCGGATTACAATTAAGTTTCCGACTTACCCTGCCTGATTCAGCAAAAATGTATTTTCCTAGGAAAAGTAATTACGACAACAAGAAATAGATTTTGTTAAGCAGGTTGTTCCCCACAAGCTCTAGCCATATTCAACTAACTCTTCTTCATTTTCTTGCTCTTCTACATTTCCCGAAAGTTCTAACACCTGAACAGGTTTCATGGAGAGGGTTATTGTTACATAAAGTATCCAAAATATAGAATGAATGTCTATATTCGTACTCTCGCTTTGATTATATATAATCAAAAAACTAATGTATATTATTGGCCACAGCTCTTCTGAGGTTCTACCTAAGCGTGACCAATTTATTGCCCGTATGTATGCTGTCAAAAGACTAAGCACCAAAAACAACAGTCCTAATAAACCAAGATCTGCTCCTAGATTTATGTAGCCATTGTGAGCTTGGGAGATATTGAGGAAAATTACCTGGAAAACAGCCTTCTGTCCCACCCCGCCGTTTTCCCAGAACGCATTATACCCATAGCCTAACCAAGGGCGCTCCCAAATTTTATCAATTACAGCTCCCCAAATGTCTGTACGACCGCTGAGGGTAGGATCTTTTCCCATACTATATAGAAAGGGTTCCCAATTAGTCACAAACCAAGTGGCTACACTTGTACCCACTAATATCATGATGCTGAATAAGGGAATAGCTAAGGAGGCGCTCCCCTGAAGCATCCTGTAGATAGGCACAAGAATCACAAGGGCTATAAAGACGAGAAGGGCTGTTTTTGATTTTGAAAGCAAAATAAGAGTAACTGTAATGCCAAAGACAGTCCAAATAACGTAACGGTACCTGCGACTGTTCAGGGCAACAAGTAAAATTGATAGCCCAGAAACGACCATAAGGCGAGCAAAGATATTTTTTTGTATCAAAGGTCCCCGCCAGAGTCCTTCTGAAGTTATTGCGGAGCCTGGAAGCGCCAAACTATACAACAAGCTAAACACCGATGCTATGCCCAGTGCCCACGCCACTATTCGTAGTTGCTCTTTCATGCTAAAGCGCGAAGCCAAGTACAGCCCAAACAAGGTTGTCTGTAACAGCAGTACACCACTTTTTTGCGACACGTTCGGGAAATCCGACCAAATAAAAGAGGTCGCAGCAATTCCCACCAAAGCCCATAAGAATGGGTCTCTCAGAAGAGGACGGACAACAGTTTTGAACCGTGCAAGCATCAGAAAGAAGGTAACCGCATAAATTACCATTCTCATAAGCGACACAACGCGGTCAAGTACAGAATTCGTATAAACAGCAGTAGGTGCACCTATTGCTCCCAATGGAGACATGATAGTGTCGCCTACCTGGTAATAACTTGTTAAATTCAAGACCCCTGAGAAAACTAGTAGAGCAAAAACTGCGAATCTCTTTTCAAATAAGTCTAGACCTGGGCTAATAACTTTAGATGGTGGTAAAGGCTCTAGCATGGCTATCGAGTCTCTCTAGAGAGTACACCCAATGATAGATAATTTGTTACAAAATCTTGAGGTTCTGGTTCAACACCTTATAGGGTGTCAGAAGCAGTAGGCTGGCTTATTAAACGTTCGATGAATATCGATTTAAAATCACTTAGAACTTTTTTTTCCAGTCTTCGACCTGGCGACTTTCGAGGTACTCAATTCTTCCTTGTAGTATGTCTTTGCATGATGGAAGTAACTATCAGGTTCGTTTTCAACATTCACCCCATTGACTACTAGACCTAAAACTGCCTGATTTGATTGCACCAAAAATCCTTTAGAAGCAGCAGCGCTGACCCGGTCGATCGCGCCTGGTCTACTCACCAATAAAATACCATCCGTCATTTTGCCTAAGGTAATAGCATCAGCCACAAGTACAAGAGGAGGCGTATCAAAAATGACAAAATTATAGCTTTTGGAAAACTCTTCAATTAACAAACCCATTCGCTTCGACTTAAGAAGAGCCAACGAATCAGGAGGTATTACTCCAGAGGGGAGGACATCTAAGTTATCCATTACTTCTCTCACAGCCATTTTAAATTCAGCTTGATTGACAATGACATCGCTTAGTCCTACTGCATTAGCTAAGTCCCATATATGATGCTGCATTGGATGGCGCATATCCGCATCTATCAACAAGACCCTACGTCCCAATTTAGCCATAGCTGTAGCCAAATTAGCAGAGACCGTAGACTTGCCCTCTTTAGAAACAGAACTGGTCACCACAATGACTTTCAATTCTTTATCTGGATTGAGAAATTCCAAGTTAGCTTGCAGCATTCGGTACGCTTCACTACTCACAGAATGAGGCGCGTCTCTAACAGGAAGCTGCGGAACAATCTCTTCTAGTTTTCTTCCCGGAAAGATCCCTTTTTTCTTCCAGTCAGGAATCATTCCTAGCCAAGTATACCTAAATAACTGCCGCACTTCTTTGGCGGTTTTGATCGATGGGTCTCTCAGGTCGAGGAGGAAAGCCGTGACTACGTAAAGCAGGCTACCTGCCACAACTCCTCCCACTAGAAGTAGCTTTTTTTTGGAAGCCATAGGTCTTTCTGGGACCATAGCGTAGGCCATCACACTGGCATTACCCACATTTTGATTTTCCGCAATACTTACTTCTTGGAGATTTTTTAAAAGAGTTTGATAGGTAACTTGAGCCCCTTCCAGTTGCCGCTCTAGATCCCGCTGACCCTGTTGCAATCTCGGTAACATATCAGCCCGTTGTTGGTAGCCGGATTTGGCACGCGAGAGAGAAGCTACTTGATTAGCCAAACCTAAGCGTTGCACCTCAGTCTTGACCAGTTCGGCGATCAGGTTTTGTTGAAGCTGGCCAATGTGCAAATTGTCGCCAGACACTGGTTGCTGAGAGCCAAGAACCTGCCCTACCCGCTCCTGGAGTAGCGCCTTTAGGGATGCTTCTTTACTCTTCAGGTTTACTATGGTGGGGTGTTCTTCCTGGAAGCGGCTTCGTTCGACAGTTAACTGGTTTTCTACTTTCTCTAATTCTTGAAGCGTCTGCTGGACTCCGGGAGACTGGGTGAGGGAATTCAGGGCTATTGCCTGCTGTCTATTTTGACCGATCTGGCTCTGTATCTGGCTCTGGAGTGCTACAGATTGAGCTGTTACATCATCAAGCGTTGCCTGAACTGTGGATATTTGGGCGTCTAAGTTTCCAGCAGCCGTCACAGTCGATTTGGCTTCCTCTTCTAGGACAACCACGTTGTTCTTTTCTTTAAAGCTGCGCAGGGCGGCTTCGGCTTGACGAACAGTTGCCTCACTTTTAGGCAGCTGCTCGGTAATAAATTCCCGTGCTGCAACTGCCTCAGCTCGGTTACTCTGTATATTGCTCTGGATGTAGAGCTGTATAACTGTGTTGACCAACTTTGCCGCTTCTTCAGGAGACTTGCTTGTAGAGGAAACCTCCAATACATCCGTTCCTTTGATCGGTTTTACTGTGAGTACTTTTGCTAGGTCTTCCGGTTTTAGGGGCGCACCCGTTCGCTCTTTTAGGTTTAATACCTTTATCGCCTTTTGTAGAAGGGGAGTCGCACGGACTGCCTCTGCTTCTGTATCCACAGGATTGTTCATCATATAGAGAGACTCTAACTCTCCTATTTTTCCCCCCGCCTCTGTTACTAGACCAGACGTTGTATTTTTCTTCTTAAACCGAAGCCTTCCTTGGGCCATATAGGTGGGCTTTTGTAAGTAAGCAACCGTAGTGGCAAGTAGAACAACAAGCACAAAGACACTCGTAGCCGGTAGCCAGCGCCGTCTTAGAATAAGCCAGTACTTTTTAAAATCTATGTCTTCCACGTACTGTTTAGATTCCATAAAACAGTTATATAAAAGGGTGGTAAGGATTCAGGCACAAAGCACACAAGGGGCTGTCATGCCAAGTGTTTGAGAGGAGAAAATCTTGTCAGTGACTGGGTTTTTAGGGTGAGGCTCACCAGAAAATCGAAACCGACACATAGTTAGGTTTATTTGCGCCTAGCGGCTTAGCGATCGCCGCAGAACTCACGCCCTTAACTGCCACCGCAAAATTTGTCACTTTTCGTTGAGGGACAGCTTAAACTCCATTACTAATATTAGTAGGCATTGATGGGTTTGTTGAAATCGAGAGTGTTTGGGTGTATGCCGATTTTGCCAATGTATTTTCTGAAGTACTGGTGAAATCAGCTTGACAGTCTTGCTTGAACTCTGTAATTCCTGGCTTTGGGATGCCGCTGACTGTTTCCCTTTCTTTTAGTGCTTTGTACCATCTCAATGTTTGGGTAGTAATGTCGTCCCAGTTATAGTAAGCCTGTACATGCTCTTGTGCCTTCTTAGCCATGTCCAGCAATTCCTGAGGATGATGGATCGCCCAATTAAGCTGGTGGACACAGGAGTCTACATCTCCAACTCGGAAGAGCATGCCTCGTTCCTGAGCTATCAATTGCTTATGCACAGGAATGTCGCTCGCGAGTACAGGAACTCCCTCCTGCATTGCCTCCAGCATTGCCAGTGGTAATCCCTCTAACTCAGAAGGAAGTACAAATAATCCCGCTCCTCGGATGATTTCTGCTAGATTGGCTCCTTTGAGTTGGCCGGTAAATACTATGTTTGTATTTTTTGCTGCCATGTTGATTAGCTGCGAGGTGTACTCACCAGTATCACTAGTGCCCCCGACCAAGACGAGTTTCCAGTCAGATGCCTGGAGAGCTTGAAAAGCTTTAATGAGTAAATCGGGACACTTTTCGGGCACAAGCCTGCCAAGGAAGAGAATGTAACGCCCTTGCTTTAAGCCTAGCGAACTGCCATAAGAAAAGTCGGGATCTGACTCACCAAGGTTCGACGGAGCATTGGGTATATAGATTGTCTCTCTGCCATAAGTTTCCTTAAAGTAAGAACGCAGTTCTTCAGAGACGACGATTAGCTCATCGGCGAAGCGTACAGCAGCGCGCTCACCGAGACGTAGCAGGTAACTGGAAGCTTTGCTCCATTTGGCACGTTGCCAGTCTAAACCATGGCAGGTGACAACAACTTTTGCGGTGGAGGCAATTTTTGGTAGCCAGCTAAAGAGAGCTGGACCTATAGCATGAAAATGAATGATGTCATAACGTGTCCCACTACAGGCGATCGCTCCCAGTGCAGAACTCAGCAGAGCGTCCATTCCTTTTACATTCAAGCAGGGTAGAGAAACGACTTGAACGCCCTGAACGTCATATTGATGTACTGAAATATCGCCGCTATAGGAAGAACGGGCGAATAGATCTACAGAGTGCCCCTGTCCAACAATACGGGAGTAAATTTCTTCACAGTGGTGCTCGATCCCACCTTGTTTGGCGGGTAACCCTTTCGACCCAATCACAGCAATTTTCATAAAGATGCCCCCTCCGTAAGAGTAGTAGAACTGGTCTGGTTACTAGATAGCTGGTTTTGCTGCTGCCAGCGGCTCAGCATGTCGCTGTAGACAGCACCCACAACACTTCGCGCACTGTAGGGTTCGGCAGCCTGAATGCATGCCTCGATCGGATAATCGCCGGGATGCAGCAATACCTTGCGTAGAGCATCTGCAATTGCTCCTGGCGTGCGCTCCTGACAGACAACCCCACTTTTAGCAGAAAGCAAGTTTGGGGTTTCACCGCATTGGGTCGTCACTACGGGCGTACCGCAGGCAAGTGCTTCTAGAACGACTACAGGTAGACCTTCGTAAGCGCTAGTCAGTACGAAGACACTACAGATGCGCTGCAACTGTGCAAGTTCCGCTTGGGGTAAGGCTCCAAGCATCGTCACTTGTTTGGATAGTCCAAAAAAGCTCATCTCAGAACTTATCTGATCCCTCAACTCTCCATCACCTACTATGAGGAGGTGAACCTTTGGATTTTTCAGAGCAGCTAGGGAGTGCACCAACAATAGAGGATCTTTTTGCGCATGGAGGCGACCAGCAAATAGAACGAAACGCGTATCCTCCGCCAAACCCATCCGCTGAGCTAGGACGCGCCTCCCCTGATCGCGTTCTTCCAAGGTTAATGGGTAGCAAATCTCGTTATCAACTGTGTTTTTGATGTAGGAAACGCGCTCGGCTATCGTTGGGTAACGCTCCCGATAATACTTCAGGGAGTCTGTGTTGCACGATAAGATTTGGTCAAACTGACCAACTAGCAGGCGTTCTAGAGCAAAATACGCGGCTGGGAACCGTCGCCAAAGAATCGCATCTTTATTGCCTGTAGAATCAATCTGCTTCTGAATATCATTATGAACAAAAAGAGTCTTTTCTCCACGCCAGTTAAGAGCTGCTAGAGTCGGTTCAAGCCTGTGAAAATGCATGAAATCTGAGGCCAAACGACGCCCAAAAAGGGCAGCAGTATACTTAACACTGGTAGGTACTAGGTTTCTAATGTTATCATTTTTTACTCTAACCACAGGCATAAAGCGAATTACCTTCCCTGCCAGCTCAGTATCTCGCCATACCCCTAGGGGGTGGGAAGGGTCGCTTTCCGTTCCTACCAGCCGTACCTCAAATTCACTCGGACAGTATTTTACAAAGGAGCGGATGACTGTCTGAATGCCCCCAATGCTAGTGTTCCAAGGGTTAAACTGGTAGAAGATGGTCAAAATAGGTTTACGCATTTATCTCATGCCTGTAATGTTTGATTATTGATAAAATCTAATTTTCCTAAACCTATAAGGTAGGAAGTTCACTTCCTACATGCCCCTCGAAGGAATCCCCCAAAATTGGCAAGAAGGGTTCCTGTTAGCAAGCCCAGCTATCTTGACAAGTGAGACCTTATTTAGAGAGCCTCATAGGGGAATCAATTCACAAGACGCAGCCATCTGCCCATATGTAAAAATGACCTTGGAAAAAGTGAATTAAACTCTAAAGAAATTAAAATTAAATTATAGGGTTAATCTTGACCAAGTAAAGTCACTTTACCGAATTTTTACTATATCTTTATGAAACTTGGTCAAATCTTTATGCCTGTTGGCTTAATATAGCGTTTCTCCGTCAAGTGAGGTACATTTTTATGGCTGTAACCCTTATGGGGTAGGGATTAGTTGTACCTCATCAGTAAAGGAAACGCTATATGTGGAATGGGACATGCGGTGTTGCTTAGCTCCTCTACTCTTTGATTCAATGCCCAATTCCCTATGCCTATATCCTTGCCTGGGATGCTACCACAAAGTTGCCCTCAAGATTACCTCAGCTTAAGCAAGCTGAGCATTAAGATTGAAGACCATATCGTTGAAGTCGTTGTCTCCACCACTCCAACGATCCTCAAATCCAAATTGATTGTTGCCTAGCAGCCGCACATGATCCACTTTATCAGGATTAGCACCCTGGTAAGCAAAGTAGGCATACAATCCTTTACCTGGCCGATTCCCTGAATTTGGCAGATTTCCTGGATTCTCAGCGAGAAACTGATCCACAGTGCCATCGGCAATGATGTAGGGAGCTAGAAGCACGCCACCGTTGATTGGAGTCAGTAAGGACTGTGTGTTCCGATGGATGTCTAAACCAGGCACTCGTTGTCGGAGTGCCGCTTCGGCATAACCGGAATCACCCGGGTTAATTGCCTGACCGCTCAACGGGTCGATCACAGTACCTTGCTCATTTTGGACTACGTAGAACCCGACAGAATTGTTAAATTTTGCCTCGCTGGTCACCTCAGAAAAGACCACTTTAACGGCTTGACCATTCCCGTTGATGTTAAGCCCGCGAAGATCAAGCAGTTCAACGATATCTCCTGCCGCCGTGCTGACTTGGAGGACGATGTCCTGATTCACTGGTTCAGGGGGTGTGGGGACACCAGTGTCAATCGGTATTGGCGGATTGGTACCACCTCCAACAGGGGTTGCTCCGCCATCAAGGTTGAACGGCAAGCTTCCTATCCCCGCCGCCAGCGCTGGCGAACCAGCTTTGAGCGCATAGTCGCTGGGCAATGATCCTCCTGCATTGACGAAGAGTGGATCGACCCCGATGATATCGCCCAAACCGCCTGCCGCTCCAAGACTGTCACCGCCAGGGTACCACAGGTTATTGCTAAAGCCTAACTCGGTGGGCTTGGCAGTGATATCGCTCGGCAGCTCGTCACCCGTTTGGTAGAAGATATTTTTAGAAATTACATTTTTCGAGTGACCAGGGTCATCTAGAATCTCGATCAGGCTTTCCGTCGCTCCGTAGAACGTATTGTTAACTATGGTGAAGTTTTTCATGCCCCCACCATTACCGTATGTGCCGTAGTAGAAACCCCATTGGCCCCCAGCCACAATGTTGTTGCTAATCTCGATGTTGTTCAATGGGTTTGAAATGCCGTAGGGTTCATTGGCGGCTTGGATTCCAGTTGCCGGGTGACCGTCTCGGTAATGGTTTGTGTTGTTGGTGGTGTAGATGAAATTCTTCTCTACTTTGATGTTGCTGGCGTTGTCCAAATACAGATTTGCACCGTAATTGTCGTGAAGGACATTCCCAGAGGCGAGACCACCGTCTGTGACAATAAAGTCAATTCCCTCGGCATAGTTTTCGTAGATGTAGTTGTTGGTCATAGTTACGTTGCTAGCCACATGGCTAGCAACGATTGCTGGCCCAGCCGTGTTCCGTGCTTTGTTGACGAGACCATTGTTGTAAACGGTGTTGCCGCTAATTACGATATCTCGGGTCGCGGTCATGTCGTCATCAGAACCCGCCCTAATTGCTCCCTGGAATGAGCCATGCACAACGTTGTCCAAAATCTGGATGTGCTTACCCTTCCACACTGAAATGCCAAAACCCTGGGAATTGCGTACCTCAAAGCCTTTGAAATCAATATATTGTCCAACGATACCAACAATGTAGAAGGCACCAAGATTGCTGCCATCTAAGATTGCGGTTTCACCTGGGTAGGACTCAAAGACAATGCGCTGGTCAGCGGTTCCGGAGTTACCAATCCAGACTTCCCGATTGAGGTTATAGGTGCCCCCGCGCACGTAGACCTTGTCACCGGGTTGTACTTTATTGGTAGCGTCATTGATCGAGGCAAATGGCTGCTCCAGAGTTCCTGGATTATCGTTACTGCCATTGGTCGCGACATAGTAGGTGTTCGCCATTATCCAATCTCCAAACAATCTTTGATACTCTATCAGGTTGATTGGCGTTGTCGATTAAGTCGGTGCCTCGATTCGCTCTGCTCTAACCCGCAGAAGCATAGTACTACCTAGCCCAATTAAAAACTTGTGATGAACTTTACTCTTTACAGAATCTTCATCTAGTTAAAACTCAGCTTTATGAAAGCTTCATACGTCTGGGTGAAATATAAGTTATTTTCCTGAAGTCGTTGCTGGTTAAGCATTCTACTAACCAACTGCTTTCCCCGTTACGCGGCGACGCTCTAGATGGGCCAGGGAATACAGGCACTTTGTTTCCAGTGGTTCGCCATTGGGTTTTTTAAAGTACGCTAAGACGCTCAATCGCCCTGCCGAATCGGAATCGCGATTGAGAACTCGGCTCCTTTACCAGGTTCAGAAACACAAGTCAATTGACCACCGTGCTTTTCCACGACGATTTGGTAACTAATCGACAAACCTAAACCCGTACCTTTACCCACTGGTTTCGTTGTAAAGAACGGATCAAAAAGCCTCCGGCAGACCTCTTCACTCATGCCGAGACCGTTATCAGCAATCCGAATAACAGCGTGAGGTGTCTTTTCTTCACTCCTCGCTCCTATGTACTCTCTGCTTATCTCCTCAACGCTAGTACTAATTGTGATGTAACGGGGGATGTCTGGACCATCAACCGACACCTCCAAAACATCAATGGCATTCGTAAGGAGATTCATAAATACCTGATTGAGCTGCCCTGCATAACATTCCACCAGTGGCAGAGTGCCGTACTCTTTGAAGACTTTAATTTCTGGATGATCATCTGTCGCTTTCAGACGGTTTTGCAAAATCAGTAACGTGCTGTCAATGCCTTCATGAATGTCTACTTGCTTCATTTTGCCTTGCTCAGCCCTTAAAAAGTTCTGTAGAGACAAAACAATCTGGCGAATGCGCGTAGCCCCCACCTTCATTGAGGTCAGCAGTTTCGGCATATCTGCCATCAGGAAATCGAAGTCGATGGCTTTCATCTCTGCCTGAATTTGAGCAACTGGCTTGGGATAGTGAAAACAAAAAAGCTCCACTAAGCGCATCAAGTCTTTGATGTAGCAATTCGCGTAATCAAGGTTGCCGTAGATGAAACTGACAGGGTTGTTGATTTCATGGGCGACACCAGCAATCAACTGCCCCAGACTCGACATTTTTTCAGTCTGAATCAGCTGAGCTTGGGTACGCTGAAGTTCCTGCAATAGAGATGTTGCGTGCCGTGTTTCTGCCTCTAGTTCCTGGGCTTGTTTTTTCAAGCGAGCCTTGGATTGCCGCAACGCCTCTTCCGTTCGCTTGCGCTCTGCAATCTCCTGTTTCAGCAGCTCATTGGTCTGCATTAGCTCCGCTGTCCGTTCCTCAACCCGTTTTTCCAACTCGCCATAAGCTTTTTGCAGCGCTTCCTGGGCAAGCTTGCGCTCCGTCATATCCCGCGTCACCCGCACAAAGCCGCGTAGCTCTCCCTCGTCAGACCTCAAGGCTGTAATCACTACATTTGCCCAGAACTTCGACCCGTCCTTACGGACTCGCCAGCCTTCGTCTTCAAAACGACCCTCACGCTCGGCGATCTTTAATCCTAGCTCGGGTTTGCCGCTCTCGATCTCCTCGCTCGGATAAAAGCAGGAGACATACTGACCGAGGATCTCTGAAGATCGATACTGTTTGATGCGTTTTGCACCTTTGTTCCAGCTGACAACACGACCTAGTGTGTCGAGCATGATAATCGCATAGTCATTGACGCCCTCGACCAACAAGCGGAAGCGCTCTTCGCTTTCCCGTTGCGCTTCCTCCGCTTGTTTGCACTCGGTATTATCACGAGCCACAGCGTAAATCAATTGCTGCTCTTGGCATAGCGTCGCGTTCCACAACAGCCATTTGTATGAACCGTCTTTGCAGCGGTAGCGATTTTCAAACTGTATCCTGTCTGTACTTATGGCAAGCTTGTCCAACTGCTCAAGCGTTGATTGCTGGTCTTCTGGATGAATAAATGCAATCCACGGCTGGCTTAGGAATTCCTTTGTGGTAAAACCCAGTGTTTTCTCGCACATCGGGTTCAGCTGCTTGAAACAGCCGTCCAAACCCACGATGAAAAACATATCGAGCGTGAGTGTGAAAAACTTGTCCTGAGCGCAATAAGCGGAACGGTTCGGCTCTGCTTCCACTCCCATAATCTCGGTGGTTAGGGTTTCTGCCACTTAGGTTACCTTTGATCACTTGCCTGGTTTATCTGACTCAACTCCTCTCATCTTTTTTTGCGATCTGCGCTTCTCCCAAGGGGAGACGCCTGCCGTAGGATGCCCGAAGGGCTGTAGGGCGAACGCTCTTCTCGCAACGCTCTCGCGACCAGGAGACAAGAGAGTATCGGCAAACTGCTTAATCTTACTTGGCTTAGTCGCTACATTTGTTAAAAAACACCCTGATAACAGCGATTGGCTAGGTTGTTGAGCCTTGCTGCCCCAGAAGCTTTGGTTGAGAGGCAAGTAGATACACCCTAAGGTAATGAAACTTGGTAGATCTTTATAGATAGTTTAAACCCTATATCTTATTTCTCAGATAAATTAATAGTTATTAATAATATTTAAATTATTGCTCATATTACTCATTATTGCTCATGAGAGGTTTGCCGAAAATTCTCGCGAGCCCTTTATCCGGGAAAAGGCTTAAGCAATTAGCCAGGGCAGCCAGATGGCTAAACTTAGCAAGCTAACAAATAGAACAGGTATTGTTAGGACAACAGCGATGCGAACATACTGAAACCAGCTGATGCGGAGTCCTTTACGAGCCAGGACGTTTAGCCAGAGCAGAGTTGATAGACTGCCAAGCGGTGTAATCTTCGCTCCAATGTTGCAACCAATCACATTCGCATACACCATCACCTCTCGAACAGCTGGATCGATCGCGGTGGACTCTGGAATCGCGAGGGCATTAATCAGTACAGTTGGGAGATTGTTCATCACACCAGAGAGGAGAGTTGCCAGGAAGCCAATACCTGTAGCGGAAAGAGTCAGCCCCCACTTAGAGAGTGCCTCCAACCCCTGCCTCAAGAAATCAGTGATACCGGCGTCACGCAAACCGATTACTACCAGATACATCCCCAGGCTAAACAAAATCACTTGCCAGGGTGCTTCACGCAAAACCTTGCGGATCTCAATAACAGCGATCGCATCTTTTTGAAACCAACGCCCCGCCAGTGCCAGCATGACTAAGGCACTAATCCCAGCGATAACGGAAACGGGGAGCGAAAGTTGTTCACCTAAAAAGTAGCCAATTAAGAGTAATCCTAAAATGCTAAAGCTCCACTGGCAGACGAGAGGGTCACGAATCACGCTAGCTGGTTCCGGCAGACGAGCAAGGTTGTAGGTGGGTGGAATGTGCCGGTCAAAGTAGAAGCAGAGGACGCCCAAACTGGTAGCGATCGCAACAAAATTCACCGGCACCATCACCATAACGTAGCGCAAAAATGAAATATGGAAATAGTCAGCGGCGATGATATTCACCAGATTACTCACCGGCAGTGGCAAGCTTGTCGCATCAGCGATAAAACCAGTCGCGAAGGCAAATGCCAAAGTCGCTTTTGGACGAAAACCCAGCACCAACAGCATTTCCATCACCGTGGGTGTCCAGATTAGAGTAGTACCCTCGTTGGTAAGCAAAGCCGTCACCAATGCCCCCAGCAGTACCACCAACGTGAAAAGTAAACGCCCACGACCAATGCCCCCAATCGCCACCTGAAGTGCCAACCAACGGAAAAAACCCGCCTCATCCAGAATTAGGGAAATAATTACTAGGGCAATCAGGGTAAAGGTGGCATTCCAGACAATTGCCCAAACCTGGGGAACCTCCTGCAACGTCACGACGCCAGTGACAAGAGCAAGAAGCGCCCCCCCCAACGCACTAAATCCGATGCCCAATCCGCGCGGCTGCCAGATAACGAGGGTGAGAGTGAGAAGAAAAATTGCGATCGCCACTAGGGAAGCCCACCTTCTGTCACTGACGCCTTAGAAACCATGTATTTTATTGTCTATAGCGCTAAAAAAATATTTTATGTCAAATTTAATTAACTTGTTATTTCTCTTGACTACAACAAGTTATCACATTATTGCTACTTCGATTGAAAATCGAAGGCTGAAGCCACCCGGTCAACTGATTGACATTGGGGGTTACAAGCTGCACTTATACTCAAAAGGTCAGGGAACTCCAACCGTTGTAATTGACCATAGTCTTGGTGGAATTGATGGTTACTTTTTAATAGAAGAAATCGCTAAACTAACACGAGTATGTATTTATGATCGAGCGGGATATGGGTGGAGCGATACAAGTCCTAAACCCCGTTCCAGTAAACATATTGTCCAAGAGCTAGATGCGCTCCTTACCCAAGCCTGCATAGAGCCACCTTACATTTTGGTGGGTGACTCTTTTGGGAGTTATAATGTACGGCTTTATGCTCATCATTTCCCTGAAAAAGTAGTGGGAATTGTTCTTACAGATGGGCTTCATGAAGAAGTGATGTTAAATATGTCGCTCAGCTTGGTTGCCCTAAAATTATTTTTTATGTCAGGATTTGCTATATCAACCCTGGCGTCTGCACTTGGCATTGTAAGGATTTTGGGAAGCGTAGGGATGTTTGAGTTGATCAAAAAAGAGCTGCGTAATTTTCCCGATGAAATTCTACAGAAGGTCAAGAGATCGTTTTATCATCCCCAGCACTGGATAACGATGTGGCGGGAAATGTGGAATTTAGATGCGAGTGGTCATCAAGTTCGTCAGGTAGGTAATTTTGGCGAGCTTCCTATTATCAGTATTAAAGCTAGTACTTTTTTCAATAGCTCTCTTTGGAATTTCTATATGCCAATCAAAGCCGCCGACCAACTACGGGAGAGAATGCACGCTGAACTTCTCAAACTGTCAACAGATTGTACGCAATTGCAAGCTACTCGGAGTGGTCACTTTGTTTGGGTAGATGAGCCAGAAATAATCCTAGCAGCGATTCATACTGAGTTGCACTCTAACGTAGAATTTAATGAACCACAGAGTCACAGAGAACACTGAGGTAAGAGAAAGAGAGTGTTACACGTTTGAATGCAACTTGGTATCAGGAAGTATTAAACAGGGATGCTAACACATAAAAAAACAAGCCTCTCAATATCGAAAGGCTTGAACAGTGAAATTGATTGGGAAAGGTTCAACCTTTAACCGGCGACAGCTAAAGCCCCTGCAACGGCTGAGGCAACAGCAGAAATAGCTGCGGTGCCAAACAGCCACCAAGCGGCAGTCGCGGCAGCTTTACGAGTTTCTTCTGCTTGTCGCTGGGCTTGATATTTGACTTCTTCCATACGGCGTTGTGCTTCCAATTGGAAACGTTCTGCTCGTTGCAGCACACTGTTACGGGTGCGTTCAATAGAGTCGATAATCCGGTTGGCCTCAGCCTCAGAGATATCTTCGCGGGAACTGATGATTGCGACTAGGGTATCCCGGTCAAACTGACTGAGACGATCGCGCAGGGCGTCAAACCCAGCTTGCGGGTCATCAAACAACGTGCGGACGTCACGCTTGATGCCGTCGTAGTTGAGTTCCGGTCGGTCGAGGCTGTTGAGGTAGTTGCGGATCTTTGCAAAGATCCGGTCAATCACCGATTGGATGCTGAGTTGCAGATCCCGTATTTGTGACATAAATTGGTCGCGGACGCCGAGGATTTGATCGACAATGCGGTTCACGTCCTCCTCGGAGATATCCTCCCGTTGGGACAAAAGTGACACAAGGGTGGAACGGTCAAAGTGGGAAAGGCGATCGCTCAGACTCGACATTCCAGCGCGGGGTTCATGCAGCAGCAGCTGCACGTCACGCTTAATCCCTTCGGGATTGAGTTCTTCCTTGCCAGTGTTACGCAGGTAATCAGCGATCGTGCTTTGGAAATCCTGCACCTGACGCTGAGTACGGCTTGCAAGACGTCGGGGTGCTTTAACAATGCTCTGAATTGTTGCCTGCACCTGGTCAATGATCTGATTGACTTGCTCCTGACTCAAGTCTTGCCGTTGACTGAGCAACTTCACCAAGGTATCCCGATCCATACGCGCTAAACGTCCTCTGAGCGCTAGGGCACCCGCTTTTGGATTATCCAGCAGTTTGGTTAAGTCACGCTGGATGCCTTCGGGATTGAGTTCTTCCTTACCAGTGGAGCGCAGGTAATCAGCAATTGATGAGGACACGTGATCGTATTGCTCTTGGGCTTTCCCGGCGAGTTTTTGGGGCGTGTAGCGGATGCGAGTCCATACTCTTTCGATCTGATCGAGAGTCTGATTAATTTGCTCCTCACTCAGGTCTTGACGCTGGTTCAATAACTGCACCAAGGTATCACGGTCAAAGCGAGACGCCCGCGCCCGGAGTGCTGCTAATCCGGCTTGTGGGTTATCCACAACCATTTTCAGCTCCCGCTGAATATGTTCGGGATTCAGTTCAGCTTTGCCGGTGTCGCGCAGCAGGGACTGGACTTTGAGCCACTGAGCTTCGATTTGTGCCTTGGCTGCCTCTTGCACTTCTTGAGATTCCAACAGAGCGCGATCGCGTGCCTTTTCCAGCTGAGGAATGATGTTCTCAGCTTCTTCTGGGGTGATGTCCTGGCGCTGAGCCAGCAACCGTACAAAGGTTGACCTTTCAAACTGGGCAAGACGACTGCTTAGTTGTGTATAGTCCGCATCTGAGTCTTCCAGAATCGGTTTGAAGTTGAGCTGAATTTTTTCGGGAGTCAGGTCTTCCTTAGGCGTGGTGAGCAGATAATTTTCCACCACTGACAACAGGGCAAGTGCGTTTCCTCGCTCTTGGGCAGCCCTAGCTTCCGACAAAACTTCCAAGCGAATCGCTTCTAGCAAGTTAGAAATTTCTCGGATTTTCGCCTGGGTAAAGACACCCCGCTGTTGCAGCAAGTCGGCAAAATCCGAGCGATTCAGCTGCTCCAATTCATGAATGACGGCTCCTGGGTCAGCTGCCGCGTCATAAAGCACGTCTCGGAACTCCCGCTCAACGGTTTGCTGATTCATCCGCCAGGAGTAGCTATTAAGCAGATAGTTTTCAACATCCGCCCGAACCGTGCTGAAGGGCAGTTCTGGCGTGTCACTGCTCACCTGACCGGCAATTTTACCAGCCTGATCACCCGCTTGGTCTTTGAGCTTTTGCAGCTGACCAACAATTTTTTCGACATCAAAATCGGAAAGATCCGTCCGTCCCATCACCAGTCCAATCAGACTGTTCACGCCCAACGTCATCGCCTGAGCCACTGGCCCAGCAGGCTTTTGGGACTCGTCTTTGGACTCTTTGGACTGGCGGCGTTGGCGCAGTTCTCCAACTAGCTCATCCAGCTTCTGAGTAAACTCCCTTCCAAGCAGTTGCTCAGCCGTGCCTGACTTGAGATAGTCAACGAGTTCTCCCATTGCATCTCTTGGCTGCGGTAACTGGTTCACTGTTTTCTTCCATGCCGCTTCCAGCTGGTCTGCGAGGCGATTCACATCCCGTTTGGATAAATCGCTACGGCTGCTGACTAAATCCACGAACGTCTGTCGGTCAATGTTGCGGAGGTGATCGCTGCCTGCAATTTCCTTCAAATTCGGGTCATTGAGCAAGTTTTCAAATTCGGAACGAATCGCTTGCAGATTTAATTCTGGGGGTCGTAGCGCTTGGATGTAATCCTCAATGTTCTCCCGAAGACTAACTGGGTCGATTGCTGAGGTTAATTCACGGCGGAAAGCACCGGCTGCGGCTTCAGCCGTGGCAACAACTTGCCTACTAGCGGCACCACCCCCAATCGCAGCAGCAGCCGTCCCCAAAATTGCTTGAAAGCCGGAAGTCGCGGCATTGACGACCGACCCAACTAGAGAACCCACTGTTGTCGAACTGACCCAAACCAGTAGCGAGAAGTATGTTGCCCAGATTACTAGGCCAACAATCGCCCCTAGAATAACACTCTCAAGCAAGCTCAGTTTCACCGCCAAGAAACAAGCGATGAATAAGGCAAGGGTGACGGTCACCAGAGTCCAAACGCCTACTCCAGTGCTAATTTTACGAATTGTGCCGCCCACGCTACCGCCTTTATCATCATCAGAATCTGATTGATGTCCTAGGTAAGAAATACCGGCGGCAACAGAGAGGTTTGTGAACAACAGCTGGAAGCCAAACGCTAGCAACACTCCAGCAATCAATGCCGTAAAAAATTGTGGTCCACTAAAGACCAAAGCCGCCTCTTCTGGCGTGTTGATCTCCCGATTTACTGGAACCTGTGCCAGCCACAATGCCCAGCTACTGAGTCCCAGGGCCATTCCCCCACTCTGAAACATAATGTCTACCTCGTTCAATTTTTATGTGTCGCGTAAGTTTAAAGATTGCTGGAATAGCTCGCCTTATTGCGGCAAAATCACAGTCTTTAAGTCAGAATCGTTGGCTAGGGGGGTCGAACTCATCTCCCCCAGGTGTGAAAACAGTAGTAGTCTTTGAAATCTCTGCCTAAAGATATAGTCCAAAAGGGGGAGGCAGAGTCGGCTTTTTTTGAAGCTCCCCTAGGGCGTCGGTTTAGTCAAAGTATTTGACAAAAAGAACAAGATATGTGGTTAGTAGGGGTTCTCGCATTCAGACAAAAAAATTCAGGCGATCGCTACCCGTTCAATCATCGCTCTCTTTGGTAAGTGCAAGCATCTCTATCCATTGGTACCAAAGGTAATTGTAAGAGGTGCGATCGCCTTCCCCTGGGGATGTTTAGATCCAGGATTCCAAGTCGAATGGCTGAACGGCTTGAATGCGCTGGAAGTCTCGATCTGCTGTCACTAAGGTGAGTTGATGCTGGAGTGCAACAGCGGCAATCCACAGGTCATTTTCGCCGATGCCCAATTGAGTGATGTTGGTTCTGCGGCGTTGGGCTTTGTCTTTTGGGGCGTAGCGAACAAAGACTGCAGCTTTAAGGTTACCGTAAATTTCGGCGGTGGTTTCATCGATTGGGTAGATGTATAGCCCAACCAAGAAGCGTTGAATCAGGGCAAGATTAGCCTGTTGCTGTTGGGAACGCGCCGCCATATCAATCAGTTCACCCTTGACAATGGTGCAGGTTGTGATTGGCTCATCCCCAAGATTTGCAAGGCGATCGAGAACTTGAGTGTTGCCCAGGATAGCATAGCTACAGTGGTTGGTGTCGAGGAGAACCATTACTCGAAGGGATTGGGACTGTAGTCAAATTGTGCTTCGCTGCGCGAGTGTTGGACGGCTTCTAGACATTCTTGGAAGTCGTCACCTGACCAAGTGCCGATTGTCTTGAGGTGGGCAAGGAAGGATTTAGCCGATGTGGTAGAAGGTTTGGTGGAGAGAGATTGCACGAAAGTGAGGACTTCGGCAAGCCGTGCGCTGGGCAAAGCTTCGATTTCTTGGAGGAGTTGTTCTTTGAGGGTCATAGGGTGGTTTATGGCTGTATCCTATGGGCGTTCGCGTAGCGTGCCGTAGGCATTCGCTCTTTCATTTTAGGCGATCGCTCTTGGGAGCATGACTCAAGCGATCGCGTTTGAGTATATTGAATCTAAAGCTTATGCAGGAATGATTTATCTGATTCAAGATCGTGCGACTAAAGAGCAAATCGAAGAAATGCTAGAGACTCTTGGTAGTTATATTAAACTGGCAGTGGATATCGAACGAGGAATTCTGACAGGTGGTGGAGAATATCATGCTGATTGCGAAGCTGTCTTGCTGGAAAATGGGAGCAAACAGGTAGATATTTGGGGAGCAGATTGGTATCCGCTTACACAAGAGGTAGGTTATGAATCTCTAATCAATATCCGTCCGCGTCAGAACAATCGTTCGATGGAAATTCAAGATACGATTATTCGAGAACGGGTTGCTCAGATCATTCAACAGTTATTAGGAGGATTATGAGAGATTTGCAGGCTTTAAAGGAACGCTATTTACGAGACGCTCTACCCATTCGTTTAGGAAATTTGGCAGCGAATTTGGCACGAATTAAATCTCGCTGTCAAAATCCAGCCAATGGCGAACTGGTTGAAAGTCTGCTGCAAGAGAGTAAGCTCTTTATTGAATGGACAGCTAAAGATGCAGAGGTAGAAATAGCCTCCGAGTTAGTTGAGTTACAAGTTCAGTTAGCGTGCTGGCAGTATTCTTGGACAAGGATTTGGTCAGATGCAGAACAACGCATGATAGTTATGGAACAAGCAAGGATTTGGTCAGAGAAAGTGCTGAATATATCTGGTTTGTTGGCTGTTAATTAAATACGTAGGAGTGCGATCGCTGTTGGAAATATTTAGGGCGATCGCACTTTATGGAATAAAAATCCGCATCGAGCCTCTATAGTCGTCAATATTAAGCACAATCTCAATCAAACGTTCGACGCACCGTTCACGATATTCGGAGTCATTTAACAGTCTGTCGGCATTTCCAATCGTAATCACGGGCAAAGATAGTGCAGTGTTGTCTTCACGCATGACTTGCTCTAGCGAATTCTTCCCTTTCATGCTGCGATTGGCTGTGAGCAAAATCATCTGGTTTTCCTGAGCTAGTCGCCAAACTACTCTGTCATCACTATTGATTGGCAAGTCTATCTCAGCAAATGTGACAAATTGAATCGAGACTATATCGAGCCAACCTTGACTAGCAATCGCACCAAACAAAACTAGAGCATGTCCCTTGAGATTGTGATCGATCAAAAAAATCATGCTTTAGATTCACGCTTTGCCCTAGCTGCCTGAAGTTTTTCCCAAGCCGCTTCAGTTCCAGGCTTTGGAGGCTTTACGGCAATCCGGGCAATGAGATCGCGATTTTTCTGTTCATAGTACTGCTGAAGTTCTTCAGCTTCCTTGAGAACCATTTGATACTCAGCTTCAACATCGGCAAGATTTGCCTCGATGTAGGCTAGAGCAGCATTAATTTGTTCTTCTGTCAGATCGAACAAGCCTCGGATAAACTTAGGCGGGTACTGTTCTGTTACGTAGTCCATTACGTCATATAAAGTGATGCGCGTTCCTGCGATCGTTAGTCCTCGCTCTGTACGAATGATGGCAGCTTGTTCATCAGGTGCTAAAGTCATAGCTGTAGCCTCTTGAAAACTAACTTCATCGCCCAAACTCCTTTATAAAAGAGCCATTAGATGGACTGGGGTAGTTATATCCTAAATTATGAAGCGCCTCGCGTGCAATTCTCCCCTTGTCATGAGGGAAATGGATAACATTATGAGTAAAAAAAAGAGGTTGGGTTTCTTTGTGTCAACCCAACCTACTAGCGATTGCTCTTTCTGTGAATAATGAGATCGCACCCGTACAAGCATCTCTCAAAAGTTAATTGTAGTAAGTGCGATCACTGTTTTTTTTGAAAGAGCGATCGCTCTTGGGAGCATGGCTCAAGCGATCTCGTTTGAGTACAATCATCGCATTAGACCGCCGCATCTCGCGTTACCTTTCTAGAGTGCTACGTGTTGATAACCAACGCTCTAACGATCTCTGACTTTCGCCACTTCGCCGACCTGCTAACAACCCTTCAATTCCAATATGCTCGTCCAGATCAGTCCATTCAATCGCATAGCCATCACCCAGCAATTGCCACTTTTGTCGCTCTGCGGCTGAGGCGTGCATCAAACGAGGATACCAAACCAGAGGAACGCTGATGCTGCGACCGTCAGCAAGGTCTACAATCAGTTTCTCATCGGTGACGCTGACTTGGCTTGCGATTGGTTCCGTCTCAAGTATCAAAGTAGTCATGCCAAGCATCCAGCAACACTGTTTGATGTTCTTCCACCAGTTTAGCAATCTCGTTTAACTCGTGATCCTTATAGCCTCGGTTCTTCTCCAGGGTGATTGGTTCGAGCCAATACTTGGCAAGTTGCCGATCTCGCTTCACATGAATGTGAGGTGGTTCGCCCCGATCAGAACTAAAAAATATGAAGCTATAGGGACCAACTTGCAAAACTGTAGGCATAGGCAGACAGAGTTTCACTTACACCACATCACTTGTAAGGTAATTGCAGAAGGTGCGATCGCTCTATTTGTTTTGACTCAAGCGATCGCTATCCGTCCCATCATCGCATTAGCATGGTGGAAATGAATAAGAGTGTAAGTGAAAAAAGAGGTTGGGTTTCCTTGCATCAACTCAACCTACAAGAAAGGGTGATTGTACTGCAATTAGGGATTAGGACGCAAGAATCGTAATGACGCCTGTTGCAGGTCAATCACGATCGATTGCCCAGATGAAGGCACAAAAGCTCTGAAATCCTGGCAGGTGAACCAACGCCCCGCACCCGTTGGAGTATTGTCAGCTACAAGACATACCCTATACGTCTTTCCTGCCCTAATTCTATCGGTCACGATTCTCCTAAACTCTTTATCACGAGTCACGTTTGAATTGAGAACATTGATGTTGGCACACATGCCTGTCCGTTGATCTCCATTTATACCTGGGTCAGAGCAGATATTCAAATAGAGAGCACCACTTCCAGGTGCAACATTCCAATAAATTTGTACTGGAACAATCTGCTGTGCTTGGGCTGTTTTGATGCCAAAAGGCATTAATAATCCAATCATGGTAGCGGTAACTGCTGCGCCAACGACTTTATTGCTCACCGTTTTCTCCTTCTAAAGTAAACGACCTAAAAAGTAATGTCGTAAATGCAACCTGACAAAGCGAGTATCCTGCTAATAATTTCCCTGGGATGCTGAAATCAAACGAGTAACACGGATTCACTGCCCTGTTCATATCTCAGCAGGCTAACTATATAATTAGATTGAAACGGCAGACTAACACCCTATTACAGGGTGTAAAACAGCAATTGTTAAATCCCTAAATCTAGGATTTAAGGCTTCTCCAATGATCCTCAATAATTCAAAGCTTTGCCTAGCCTAAAAATGTTCGATTTTGCCGACAAATTTTCTCCAGCATTACTCTATTTAATCTAGTTTTGTATAAAAATACACGAAAATGTGCTAAAAAGCTGGGAAATGTGAGCTATAATACGCCAAATGCTCCCATCTCCCAGCCCCGATGAACCTTAAAGAAGTGTTAAAACTCGCTGATGAGATAGTATTTGCCAAAACGGGTCAACACCTTGATGATTTACAGCAAGCGGTATTGCAAGGAACCCTGCAACGCGAGACATATAAGCAAATAGCCAAGGATTTTGACTGTTCTGAAAGTCGTGTTAGGGAAGTGGGAGCGGAATTATGGCAGATACTCTCAGAACAGTTAGGAGAAGAAGTCAGTAAATCGAATTTTCGATCTGCAATGGAGAGGTGGCAAATTTCTAATGTCTCAAATTTTGCAAAAGATGTTGTAGGGATTGGTATCTTTAACATCTGTGGAGAAACTTCACACTCACCAAATGAGGAAACATCTAACTCAAAACAACCTCAAACCCTGTATCAAGATTTAAGCGAGATGCCAGAGTTGGGGGCTTTTTACGATCGCACTCCCGAACTCGAAACCCTCACAACCTGGATTTTACAACAACGCTGCCACCTAATAGCCCTCACTGGCATCAGCGGTATCGGCAAGACAACATTAGCAGTGCAACTCGTACAACAAATAAAAGATGAGTTGGAGTATGTAATTTGGTGCAGTCTAGAATCATCTCCAACCCTAGCGGAATTTCAAGATAAACTAATACAGTTTTTCTCGCAGCCAGAAAAGCTAGATTCACTTGCAACTAACCCAAAACCCTTACCTCTAATTAAATACTTACAAAAGCATCGCTGTTTAGTAGTCTTAGATGACATTCACAACCTTTTCAGTAGCGGCGAATTAGCAGGAAAGTATAAACCGGGATACGAAGACTATCGCTCCTTTTTCAAACAGATAGAAAAGTTATCCCATCAGAGTTGCTTTCTGTTAATCGGTTGGGAACAGCCCAGAGAAGTGACTCAAGTCAAAAGCGAAAATACCCCCATTCGTACCTTACAACTCACAGGCTTAGATATCGCAGCCGGACGGGAATTACTCAGAGATTACGGGTTAGCAGAAATCGATAATTGGGAGGCACTCATTCTCCGCTACCAAGGCAACCCCTTATGGCTAAAAAGCGTGGCGACTCTGATTCAAGAGTTGGGAGGAGGCGTGACTGAGTTATTACCAGTAGATACTATATTGTTGCCAGAAGATTTGAAAGATATTTTACAGCAGCAGTGCGATCGCTTATCCGAAATAGAAAAAAAAGTTATTTCCTTGTTGACTAAAGAAAACGAACCAATCAACCTGACAAAATTGATAGAAAAGGGAACAATGCCAGCCTCAGATTTACTAAATGCACTGCAATCTTTATCGCGGCGCTGCTTGATAGAACAACAAGGAAGTTTTTACGATCTGCCACTTGTGGTGAAGCAGTATCTCAAAGAGTTATAACTCATCTTTTTTGCCTTCTATAGCAATCCTAAATCAGTTGTGAGAGCATCCTAATTTTATCTGTGTTCATCTGTGTGCATCTGTGGTTCACTTTTCTTACGAATCATTTAGGACTGCTATAGGTGAGAAATTCTTGTGATTTATACGCTAACTTAGAGCGAGAATCGTTCGTCTTAATGGATAAGTGCGCGATAATCTAAGGGCGGTGTTGTCCAAAGGTTAATTTCTCACAGGTGAACCGACTGGTAAAACTTGTACGGGTTCTCCAGCGGGGATAAAGGTTTGACCCACTGGAACAACTGCAAGACCAGTGGTTTGCGCTAAGTTAATTAGATTGCCGGAGCTGTGGCTACCACCCGCGAGATGGAATTCGTAGACCCCGATCGCGTTTAAGTACAACTGACCCCAGAGGTAGGTTTCCCGGCGTCCATCTGAGCGTAAGTCATGATGTGCGATCGCTTTTACAAACATCGGCCCCCAGGCTTGCTGAGGTAAACCAGAAAGCTTCGAGAGTGCCGGTTGCACAAACCGCCAACAACTGACCAAGGCTGAAACTGGATTTCCTGGCAGACCAAAGTACAACACGGGACGGTTCGATCCCCCCTGTCCCCCCTTTTTTAGGGGGGGAACTGAGGAAGGGGGAAACGTGGCGACGGTTAGGGGTTTACCGGGTTTCATGGCAACGGCGCGGATGTGAATTTCAGCACCCAGTTCAGCCAGAATGCGATCAACATAGTCATAATCCCCTACGGAGACGCCGCCGGTAGAGAGAACGATGTCTGCTGAAGTGATAGATTGTGCAATCGCCTCCTTAAGTACCTCTGGCTCATCGCGAACAATCCCCAACGGTACAGGCACTCCACCAGCAAGAGTCACAAAAGCCGCAAGGGCGTATTGATTGGAATCAACAATCTCACCGGGCTGCAAGGGTTGCTCAGGCGTTACTAATTCATCCCCCGTGGAGAGAATTGCTACACGAGGACGGCGATAAACACTCAGTTTGGTACACTGAGCTGCTGCTAAGACGGCGATTTCTGGGGCACCGAGAGTGATTCCCGGCTTCAGTAGTGGCATTCCAGCCTGGTAGAAGGATGCGCGGTGACGTACAAAAGCCTGTGGTTCTGGAGCCTCCAAGATAAAAACGCGGTTTTCCTCTCGCCGGGTTTGCTCCTGCATTACAACTGTATCGGCACCCGTCGGCATACAAGCACCAGTTAAGATACGGGACGCTTGCCCCTGTTGAATTGCTCGTTGGGGTTGATAGCCAGCGGGAATTTCTTCTACAATTTCCAAAACGGCTGGATGCTCGGCATTACAGGATTGGACATCTTCATAACGCACCGCATACCCATCCATTGCCGAATTATCCCAGTGAGGAAAATCCAATTGACTCGTCACGGGAGTTGCCAGAATACGACCCGTGGCAGCTGATAAGTCTACAGACTCTACATCTAGCTGTTCGTCAAACGGTTGCACCAAACCGAGAATCACTGACTCCGCTTCTTTAACTGGCAGCATTGCCATTAACCCAGACTTAACTCCTTATCCATACTATATGTGGTGTTCGTGCGTAAGTCCTGGGCACGATAATACCCCATCGGTGTCAACTTAAGGTTAGCTGGGCGGTTTTAACCGCAGCTATACAAACGAAACTCGCCTGCGCGGGTTCCAAAACCTCTGATTTTCCGTTAGTCCGCGCAGGCGGACTTGGTTTTTGTAGCCGCGACTTCCAGTCGCCTGGGCTTAAATTGACACCAATGGATAATACCCTTGCCCCTACAAAAACTGTGTTCAACCCAATTGAGAACCGCTATAGTCGCGGGCTTCACCAGCGATACAAGTCTGACGGTGAACCGGGCTAAGATGTAAATTAGCCAGTCCGCACCCCAAATTTATCATGAGCATTGAACCCGTTTACACTCGCTTTCCCAAGGTGCCGATAGAGCGACGGGCTGCTGCCTTCTTGATTGATTTTGTCGGGGTTTGGCTATTGAGCTCATTTGTCACTAACATTCTGGTGCAGATGTTCGTTTTTATCCTGCTCTGGCTAGCTCTCCGGGTGGTGCTAGTATCGAGCAATCAGGGTCAGAGTCTGGGGCGGTGGGCGTTGGATATGAAAGTTCTTGACGCCAAATACGCCAAGGTTCCTGGATTGGTGACGTTAGCTAAACGGGAAGGAATTCTTGGGGGGTGCGCTGTTTTAGCGATGATTGGTCTTAGGATTGGTCTGGCTAACGGCATCTCCATGCTGCTGCTAATTGCTCCCTTGGTGGCAGATTGGGGCGTAGTCCTGGCAGATCCTGAAGCTCAGCAAGCTTTCCATGACCGTATTGCGAAAACGATCGTTATACAAACCCGGCGGGGTTTTTCCCTAGACCTCCGTCTCAAAAAATTGTTTGCTCAGATGAGGCGTCGTATGAAATAATAGAAATTTGTGTTTAATTCCAACCAATCATTTGATTTTCTAGAAATAGCACTATGGCAAGCAAGAAAGGTGTCCGAATTATTATCACCTTGGAATGCACCGAGTGTCGCAGTAACCCAGACAAGCGATCGCCCGGTGTCTCCCGCTATACAACCATGAAAAACCGTCGCAATACGACGGCACGTTTAGAGTTGAAGAAGTTCTGCCCGCATTGCAACAGACATACAGCCCACAAAGAAATCAAGTAACTTTAATCATTAGTCCGAAGAGAGGTTGAAAGGCGAGCCGGTTGAACGTTGAACGTTCTAACCTAGCCTGCGGCAAGCAGCTGCGGGTCTACAACCTTCTAACCTTCAACCCCAAAGACCGATGATGTGTCCCCACAAACAACAAACAACAAACAACAAACAACAAATAACTACTCATGGCTTACTTCCGTAAACGTCTTTCTCCGATCAAACCTGAAGACCCCATTGACTACAAAGATATTGAGCTGTTGCGTAAGTTCGTTACAGAACGAGGCAAGATTCTGCCGCGCCGCATTACAGGTCTGACGGCTAAACAACAACGAGACTTGACTACAGCAATTAAACGAGCCCGCCTTGTGGCTTTGCTACCCTTCGTTAACGCAGAAGGGTAAGCAAAAAATTTAGGGAGAGAGCAAATCTCAAGCAAGATCGGCGGTATCAAAGGAAGTACAAATTACGAGTCAATTATTGATTCGTTTTTGTCACTCCTGCTTCGATACCCCGTATGCTGGCTTTGCCATCGCACCAGCAACCGATAGACTGGGTATAGGATTTTAAATAAACGCTACCGGGGTTAGCGAACTGGTGGAAAAGGGAACACTAATTGAATTTCGTCTAGGCACAGAGCGTCGTCTGGCTGCTGCTGACCGTCCAGAGGGTAAAAAGCACTGGATTGTCATAGACGAACGCGGTCAATCTCACACGCTTCATCCCAGACAAGTCACCTATGAAGTGGCGGGTTGTACCTTCAAACCATCAGAAATACCCAACTTTCTCAAAGAAGTAGAGCCTTATCTAGACCCCTCAAGTCTAGAAGTCGCTTGGGAATTACTGGTAGAAGATGGAGAGGCGGTGACCTGTGCCGGAATGGCACAGCTTTTATTTTCTGACCAGAGTCCGCCCCTATGCTATGCAGCTCACTGCTTACTGTCTGAGGACAAGATTTACTTCAAACAAAAAGCAGACGGCTACGAACCCCGTTCCGCTGCAATGGTTGCTGAAATCAAACATCAACGGTCAGCGGAAGAATCAAAGCTGCGGGAGCAACAAGAATTTTTCACACACATACAGCAGAAACTAGCGGGTGTTGTGGTGGAGTGGCAGGATAGCGATCGCACTCGCCTTGAGGCCTTAGAACGGTTCGTCCTCCATCCAGAGAACACTTCTCGTGCTGCCCAGGAAATTCTGACCGCTTTAGGACGCCCTCAAACGGCTCAAAGTGCCTTGGATGTCTTGGTGGAACTCGGTTTATGGAGTCCCCACGAAAACTTGTTTTTGCGGCGTAGTCAAATCCCTATTCACTTTCGTCGTGAGGTGCTTGAAGTGGCGCAGCAATGCCTGGATTCTCCGCCTCCTGACCCGGACTCAAACCGCTTGGATTTGACTCATCTGAAGGTTTACACCATTGACGACGAAAGTACCCAAGAAATCGATGATGGTTTGAGTTTAGAATACCTTGATAATGGGACTCAGCGTCTGTGGATGCATATTGCTGACCCAACGCGCTTGGTGAGACCAGGGGATGAACTAGACCTGGAAGCCCGACGGCGCAGCACGACATTGTATCTACCGACAGGGATGATTCCCATGTTCCCACCGGAACTGGCAACCGGACCGATGAGTTTGGTTCAGGGGAATGTCTGTCGGGCATTGAGCTTTGGCGTAGTATTGGATGAAACGGGCAACGTCCAGGACTATCAAATCCACGCAAGCCTGATTAAACCAACCTATCGCCTGACCTACGAAGATGTCGATGAGATGTTGCAGCTAGGGATACGGGCAGAACCAGAAATCGCCGCGATCGCAAGCTGGGCTGTCCGTAGGGAGGAGTGGCGCAAGTCTCAAGGCTCGATCAACATCCATATGCCAGAGGCCGTGATCAAGGTTAAAAATGATGACGAAATTATCATTGATGTTTTAGACGATTCGCGATCGCGTCAGTTGGTGGCGGAAATGATGATTCTTGCCGGTGAAGTGGCAGGGCGCTATGGTCAAACCCATCAAATCCCCCTACCGTTTCGCGGGCAACCTCAGCCAGAACTCCCCTCCGAAGAAGAACTGCTGCAACTGCCAGCTGGACCCGTCCGCTTCTGTGCAATGCGTCGCTGTATGCCCCGAAGTGAAATGAGCATTACACCCGCACGGCACACTGGTTTGGGTCTGGATACTTATACCCAAGTAACTTCTCCGATCCGTCGCTACACCGACTTGCTGGCTCATTTTCAGCTCAAAGCACATCTACGCGGTGACCCATTGCCCTTTTCTGCTGAACAGCTGCAAGAAGTGATGCTGAGTGTCACCACGGCAGCTTATGAAGCCACCTTGGTGGAACGTCAGACCAATCGTTATTGGGGATTGGAATATTTGCGGCGTCACGCTGATCAGGTTTGGCAGGCATTAGTGCTGCGCTGGCTGCAAGAACACAACAACTTGGGGCTGATTCTCTTGGAAGATTTAGGTCTGGAGTTGGTGATGCGTTTCAAGCGATCGGTATCATTAGGCGATCGCCTGGAAGTCCAAGTCAGCCACGTAGACCCCCGTCAAGATGAGATTCACTTCCGAGAGCTAGTTAACCAGGAGGCTCATGCAGCTGCTACTTGAGATCCGCTGTCTGTTTCGAGTAGTCGGTTGGGTTAAGAGACTGCCAAAGAATAAATCATCCTAACAAGGCTTGTAGGGGCTAAGGAATCCTCAATGATTGCAGCCTGAAGACGGGACCTCTAAGCTAATTAGATCTACTTGTGAGGAATCTCTATGTTTCACAAGATTTTAGTGGCAATGGACAGCTCTGAAATCGGCAAACATGTCTTTGATGAAGCCGTGTCCTTAGCGAAAGCACTCCGTTCCAGTCTCATGCTGTTGCACGTCCTGGCACCAGGGGAAGAGGACAGTCCAGGTGTCCCTGGGATGCCCAATCTCGATTACTATCCCTGGACCCGCGATGATATCATGCTCAACGAGCGCAAGCAGTGGGATGAATTTGAAAGTCAATGCCTAGACCTACTGCGATCGCGGGCGGAGGAAGCGATTGCGGCAGGCGTAAGCACTGAATTTACCCAGATTCCTGGTAGTCCCGGTGAAACGATCTGTGAACTAGCCCGTACTTGGGACGCTGACTTGATCGTAATGGGGCGTCGGGGTCGCTCTGGTCTAGGGGAGTTAATCCTGGGCAGTGTCAGCAATTATGTACTCCATCATGCCCCCTGCTCAGTCGTGACTGTACAATCTCCAGGAGAAACGAACTCTGAATTTGCTCAGAACTCACAACTGTGAGGAAACGCGATCGCCTGCGGCAAGGATTGAGAGTCGAGTACCCCCTCTACAAATTGCTGCATCCGTTCATAGTGCGCTCCTTTCCAATAAATCTGACCACATTCACCGCAGCGATGAAAGTCATTGACCGAAAGCCGTGTCTTTTGTGGCAGTTGGTCGATGATCGATTCCTTAGACACGGGTTCCAATAAACCATTGCAGCGTATGCACCTCACAAACGGCTTGAGTGAGCTAAATAAGTCGAAGCGTCGCAGCACTTCAACAACCTGCCGTTCTGGGTCAGTTGCTCTAACGTAATAGCCATAACTTACCAAGCTACGCATCAACAGACCTTTATCGCGAGTTAACAGTATCCGCTGTTGAGAAGCGGCAATCTCTGCCAATTCTTCGTCGGCGTAGTCGTTGCGGTATAAAGTATCGAAGCCTAACATCCGCAGGGATGCCGCCAGTTTTCCTAAATGGACATCCAGCACAAAGCGAGGGATACTGAGCGCTGGAGGTCGGACACTGATGGTCGGTGTGATTTCAGTTGAAGCAGAAATCGGGTAGACCTCGATGCGATCGCCATCTTGGACGATGTAGGAGAAATCCACCGCTTCCCCATTGACCGCGATCGAGTCAACCTCTGGATGGGGGACACCCAGCGCCTCAATCATGTCCTTAATTGAGGCGCGACCCTTAAAGCAATGGGTAAAGCTTACCTGCCGTTGGCTGGGTGGCAAAAAGTAATTGAGTTCTCCATTAAAGCGAAAATCAGCTCTTGCCATAGCCTCTTTTCGCTCACTCTCCAGTGATCGACAGTTCATCAATCCAGACTCTTGGACAAACTCCAGCAGGAGTCAACTCCGCCTCTTTTTCCACAAAAATAATCGACTTTAGGAGTTCGAGAAAGTCGCCCGCAACAGTTGCTGACTCAATGCTCCTTAAGTTCCCCTTATCTACTATCCAACCATCGAACGGGAGGGAAAAGGAGCCTTGTAAGGATTTGACGCCTGCATGCAGAGCCTGAAGTTCATCGATGAAAATCACATTCTCTGCATTGGCAAGACTCAATTCTTCTTGAGCTGACGCTCCTGGAAAGACATGATAAAAGTGTGAGCCAACAGTCACTTTCGCACCAATATTTGCGTGACCTGTAGGTTCTTGATTGAGCCTTTTGGCAGTGCCTGAACTGTGGAGAAAACCTGTCAAAACTCCCTCGGTAATCAGCGAAATTCGACGAGTTGGCGTTCCTTCTCCATCAAACGTCGTTGATGTTACGTTATCGGGGTGCAGAGCATCATCGCACACAGAAAGCAGGGGGGAGGCAACTTGCGTTCCCAGAGATTCAGGAGTAGAGAGGCTTTGCTTGTCTAGAATATTCTGAGCATTGAACAGATTGGAAAAAGCACCCAGCAGGCTCAAGAAAGCCTCCGGTGATAAAACTACTCGATATTTGCCAGACTTGACTTTTTCATAATTCAAGTGGCTGATAGTTTTCTGGGCCGTTTCTTTCAAGCAACCCCTGACATCTAGCTCGTCTAAACTATGGCTAATTCTAAACGCTCCAGCACTGCGCGGTTTTTTTCCTTCTTCTTCTGTTTTGCTGTAAAGGTAGATTGATGCGTAGGAGCGGGATTCCCTTCTGAGCGCGTCGTTGCTGTTGAGATAAAACCTGTCTAAATCTCTTTGAGCCAACCCGTTATAGGGAACTCCTTTGATTGCAGGATGAGCATCAAGCAACTCTTTTTCAACTTCAATCAGCCTTTCTATCAGTTTTGAAACAGGTGCTTGTGGCGCTTTCCCATCCGAGCCATTGGCGATCGGGGCAGAGGCTTCGGGGCTAAAATCAGGAACATGTTCCTTGACCCCAAAGAAACTCGCCTCATAGGCCGTTTTCAATGCCAATTCAACCCCATTTGGGTCTACGTCTGTTGTCGTCGTGATACCCATTGTCTGGTCTTCATTCCAGACCCGAACGGTCACACTAGATCGATTGGAGGCTTTGACTTGTTTAGGTGCCCCTTGATCGACTTGAACGCTGGTTTCATCTACGGTTGAGCCATAGATGTCGAATTTTTTGATGCCCAGCTGATTGGCGCTTTCTTTGGCATAATTTGCCAGTTCATGAATATTCGGCATAGTCCGTAAATCTCTAGCGACCCCCTACAGTAATCGAATCGACCTTAATGTGAGGCTGTCCTACGGTTGTGT
>CBDTXL010000006.1:0-50222 GCA_965364435.1 uncultured bacterium | reverse complement strand
TACCCATTACCCATTACCCATTACCCATTACCCATTACCCATTACCCATTACCAGAAGAATTCTGTGAAGTGTACGAGCCGGATTTGGTATCACTTGTTTCTATCTTACAAGGACGCCCAGCAGAGTCTATAAAGTAGCACTTACCAGAACCACTATCGGAATTGCTGTCTGAAGCTGTCGGCGTTTTCTTACATAAACTCTCTAAGTTTATGGTTATACCATTTTCGGTTTTTATGTAGCAGACCATAGATTCAGCGTCTGAGTTAGGCACCACTGGGTAGGGTAAGCTTACAGACAGTGGGCGACCTAAAGCAATTCCAGGCAAGACAGTAAAAACGGCAGATACTGCAACAGTTAAATGAAAAAAATTCAGCATCACGTAATACCAAATTATTAATTTGATGTACTTGCTTTTAACCCAAAAACAGTCCAATCTAGGAAACTAATTCATTCCGAAATAGATGTTCAAGCAGCATTCAGCTGACTGATGTACTCTGTTCGGATTGCAACTAGAAACTTGGAGTACAGCGCATTACTAGGCAGTACTCGCAGCAGTTTTGTCCTCGTTACAGTCTGACCAGCCCGATTTGCACCAGTGCCTGCGTCGTGATTCCCAAGCCGAGCAGTGTGACGAACAATGCACTCACGGCAGGTAAAACCCTCACCGACCGAAACTGTGTTGGCATCCGCTCGAAGAGCCGCCTACCCCAAACGAGCAGCAATCCAAGCCCAGTCAGTACCCCTGCCAGTCCCAAACTGAATGCCAACACCAGCACGAGTCCAAAGCCGGTACGACCCAGAGCGATCGCGCTCAGCAGCACAACCAGGGCTGAGGGACAGGGAACAAGACCGCCAGAGATGCCCAGGGCAAGCAGACTACGCCAGGTTACGGGCGCTCCGTCAGTACCTGGAGGTAAGTGCGAGTGGTTACCATGGCTATGTCCATGCTCGCCGTGGTGATGATGGTAGTGCTTGTGGTCGTGGGTATGACCCTCTCCATGATGCTGGTGGGTGTGACCGTGGGGATGGTCGTGGTCATGATCGTGGGTGTGACCGTGGGGATGGTCGTGGTCATGAGGGGAATGGTGATGATGGGAATGGTCATCATCGGCTTGCTTGCCCGCGTACCTGCGTCCAAAAGGCGATTTCTTAAAAAGCTGGGTACTCCGGAGTCTGCTAATGAACAGGTTCAGGCCGATGCTGACCACCATGAGACCTGAGAGAAAGCTGAGCCAGGGGTACAGCTGCTCTGGCAGGATGTATTGGGAGGCGAAGAGGGTCACCAATCCCAAAGCGAACACGCCAGTGGTATGGGTGATTGTCGTCGTTAGCCCTAAAAACACGGCGTGTTGGGCGGTGGCACGCGACCCCGCTAGGTAGGCACCGACGATCGTCTTCCCATGTCCGGGTGACATGGCGTGCATCGCGCCCCACACGAAAGAGCCAGCGATCGCAACTAGCAGGGTTCCGGTTTGTTGCCATGCCGAACTCTCCATTAACGAAAGCTCACGGTTTCCTGGGCTGAATATAACGTTTTGCGTCTGTTTAGGTTGCAAGATGGTCGCTAGACAGCGAGCAGTAGGCACTCCTGGCAGGAACAAATCGTAGTGAATCTTTAGTCCTTGAACGGGCTTGAGCCATCTGTAGACCAGTATTAAGGTGCTGTGGGTGCCAACAGTCGCCTTCAGGTTCGACGGGAGGGCAGCCATGTCAGACGGCTTGACAGTCAGAGTACCGTTGTGATTTTCCCCATCAGTGAGGCGGATGCGATCGCTCAAGAAGTTCTGAAGCTCTACTTGATGGGTGCGTACTTCATCCGACGAAAGCTGGCTATCCCGATTATCGTCCGCTGACGCCACCAAACCCGTGGGAAAGGTCAGTGTGATTTGGGTTTGGGTTTCGCCCACTACAATCTCAGCAACTGCCAAGTCAGCCCAATGGGTGAGACCTGGGGTTGCATTGGTTATCAAGACTAACAGCGCTCCTAGAAACGAGAGGAGGATAAGCCTGTATTGACGCCATTTCCTGTTCATGACAATATAGACTCCACTTCGGAGTAAATAGACCTCTTGCAAAAGTCGCTCAATCCTATCAAATCCATCTGTGTTTATCTGTGTCCATCTGTGGTTAAAAATTCTTGCATCAGCAATGCGTGCAAGAGGTTTAATGATTTCAGTTCAACCCTAAAAGTCCTACCCCCAGCCCCAACGCCCGCTGGGCTTGTTCGTCGAACGTGGGGTCAATCTCCTGAGCAAGCCGAAAGAAGGCAAGAGCCTGAGACTGGTTCCCTAGTGCTTGTTCAATTACACCTGCCCGATAAAAAAGTCCAGGGTCGCGTATGCCTGAGCGCAGTGCTTCCTGCATTGCTGTTCTGGCTTCCTGCCAGCGACCGGAGCGAGAGAGTGCCAAGGCTAAGGTGTCAAGCGTCTCAGCATCACGGCGGACGCGCACCTCCATCTGCATCAAGGTCAGAGCTTCAGCTATATCCTTGGAACCACCCCGCTCTAGCAGCAGACGCGCCAACTCACGCCGATGTCCGAAGGTGTTGAGATCTTGGCGTAGCCGTACTTCGGCTTTGTCGTGCCACTCTCTAGCCCCTGTTTTGTCGCCTGACAACTCCTTCACCCGTGCCATGCCCCGCATGACGACGTGATCGTATACAGTAGGCGATCGCTGTGAGGTGAGGAAGACTTGTGAGTAATGACGCTCAGCCGCCTGATAATCTCCAAGCCGAACCTCTAATTCTGCTAGATTCAAGATTGCTGGGGGATATTGGGGCAGGACGCGCAGAGCTTCTTGGTAGAGTTCGCGGGCTTTTTTTAGTTGTCCCCGCTTATAGTAAAGCCGACCCAGCAATGTTCGCGCCCAAATCGAACCGCCCGTTTCTCCCGGTTCTTCAGCAGCCAGAGCCTGCTGGAAGTTTTGAATCGCTGCATCATCCTTCCCCTGAGCTACCTGCACTAGAGCCAGTAATGTCAAAGACCCTAGAGTGGGGTAACGGTTTACCAAGGCATCAGCCGCAACGCTTGCTTCATCCACCTTCCCCATAGCCAGCTTAGCTGTCACCATGACTGAGAGGGCATCCTCTTTCCCAGATACCTGTTCAGCTAGGCGAATCGCTTCGGCAAAGTCATGTCTAGCTTGTGCAACCCTCGCCAACGCCAGAACCGCACCATCATTGTGAAAGGGCAACTTTGCCAGTGACTGTTGGGCTGATTGCTCTGCTAGCAAATACCAACTGACATCCCCAGTAGCACGAGCCATCTTGAGGTAGGTGCTGGCTAGTGATGCCCGATCTAGTCCATCCTCCGGATGCCTACGGATGCGTTCCTGATAGAAAGCCATCTCCTTTCCCAGAGCCAGCGTGATACTACCCGGTGAGGACCGGGAAAAGGGGTAGCGGTAAGGGCTTTCGCGTCCAGTCTCGACCTTCAATAAGAGCAGACCGACGGGAACGGACAACAGGATACCGACAACTAGCAGTTCAACCCAGACCGGCAGCGAGAAACGTTTGCGAGTTCCCGACTTGTCCCTGTGTTCGTGATAGTTAGCACATTTCATACTCGTTCCTCCGAAAAAAGAGCGATCAGCAACCCAGCGGTTCGTCCCAATAGCAGGCGCACTGAGCGCTCTTGGTTGTTACTGTTAGTTGGCTGGAGCCAGGTAAGGGAACGAGGGAGCTAACGGATGGTGACCCTGTGCTGGGTTCCCAGGCGTCCCTTCATACGACACGTTATCGGTTGTAATCGCTCCATTGGTTAACACACTGAGCGTGATGTCCACGACATCATCTTTGAGCTTGCGACCACGGATGGGACTGCCCTTAGCATTCAGGGCATTGGCGTATCCACTGGGTCCGGTTGTATCAATCCGCATGACATCTGGCAGAAAAGCACCCAGCAGGGCATTTGCTCTGGTATCATTGTTGCCAACTGCCTTGAGCGTCTTTTTCGCTTCAGCGACGATCGGCCCAGCGATGTTGGCGGCAGGTTGTTGACCAGCCAGAGCAGCCGCCTCAAAATCGGGTCCGACGCTGTTCAATGCGTTGAGATAGTCATTGGTGACAATCAAGCCTTCGTTAACCGCTGGTCGTGCTAGCCGCTCAACTTGATTGAACTTGCCGCCTGTTCCTGGCACTGAGACCGTCTCCCAGACATCAAAAGTCTTTGCGGAGGTCGCTCCCTGCAAGAACTTTATTGGTACCCGCACGGCGATCGCATTGACGTTGTAACCTTTAGCAAAGTCAACAGCCGTATTAGGGGCGCGGAAGCCCACGGCGGGAGCGATACCGAGGGCACCTGCACGAACTCGGAAGAATTGCTCGACATCGAAGAAGAAGGGATCTTCCCGGAGTCCAGCGAACACACCCAAAGTCGAGCCACCCAGGGATACTTGATTGATAGTAGGACCAACCTTTAATGGAGTGGTACTTAAGGATTGGTTGGCGACAGTTGTGGCACCATCCTTAATTGCGGTCACCTTGATACTCTGCTGCCCCTTAGCGTTTGGCGAACCAAATTCAAATCGCAGCACTACGTTGGGCTTGCCAGTGGGAGTAGCGTCGTTATTAGTAACGCGCGTCACATTAAACTCGTAGCGGGCTCTAGTGCTGAAGTAATACTGCTGGTTCGCTAGCGATCGCGGGTTTGTGTTCATGATGAAGATCAGGTCACCATTGGCAGCCGCAGAGTTCTGGTCTTTTTCTCGGAACACAAACAGGTCAGTCAAATTTAAATTGCGACCCTTAATTTCGGTCTCGCCGTCATCATGATCTGAAGCCTTGATGTACCCGGCACTAACTCCAGTGATTAGAGCAAACCCCAGAAGCAGTCCCCCTATTCCGATTGCCTTTTTGAAATTCATAGTTGTGAACTTTGTATTGTTTGTCATGAATCCTGTCTCTATTAAGTTAGGGAGGCTGTTCATTCATCCACTCGTTGATCGCTCAGAATGGTCACTGTACAATCAACTTTTTACTCAAACTCGAAATAACTATTGTTTTTAGAACAAATAGTCATCGTACACTTTGACCTGATTTGCACTTTTCAGGTCATGCATGTGTTCACTTCTGATTAATTTTTCAATCAGCCGATTTTCCGATGCCACAGGATGTTAGTCACTGGTATGAAGCCTGTTTTCCTGTGGTGGGGAAAAGTGCTGAAGGGAAAATTCAGTACTGCCTCTGCCTATTGATGTGTAGGCATAGGGGAAGGTAGGTGTAATAGTTAAGGTTCCCGTTACCACCAGCTAGACAACGCTCGAACTGCGGCTGGCTGATTCTGTAATATTTTTCTTGTTTTTCAACCGAGAAACCACAGCCCAAGCACTAATGGCTACCATACCCAATGTCGAAGTCGGTTCGGGAACACTTTGAGTTCCGGTTTGAACTCCGGTTAGAGCGATAGTGTAGCGCCCACTGGTAGTGCTCGTACCCTCAAAACCGATCAGTGGTAACCCACCACCAGGACCAGTTGGCCCGAAGACTCCATCTAAGGGTTCATCAGGGAAAATTTTACCCTCAGCACTGATAGGGTTATAACCAAAGCTGGAGATTGCTAAGTAATAGAGGCCGGACTCGGCTGGAGAAAAACTAGCTGACGGAAGGGTAGATTGTGATGAAAAAGAGTTGTCGTCGTTCGCATAAACGCCTCTGCCGAATGAGTCGAACAAAAACAACTGTGGATCTTCAAGAAGCTCCGTCGGGGCACCTAAAGTATTATCAATAGGAATCCCGATTAGAGTATCAAGGTTGAGTGTTGTAGCCGAGAATGTCTGACCTCCCGTTAAAAAGATTTGAAACAGGTCAGCATCTCCAGAAAGTGTCCCAGAAATTGACTCTAGCGGCTGTGTCCCCTGTTGGATAAGTTGGGCTGTATTAAGTAGCTCACCAACATCATTGCTCTCAGTGAACGTAACAGCTTGGGCATGACCCATAGACAGTACTGCCATCAGTACTGACATCACTGTTATTGGTGTAAAGTTGTTCATTGCATATCTTTCCTTTTATTCAACTCAAGCTCTTGAAGAAGCTGTTCGCGTTTCATGTTGTAGTCGTTATCACCTCGTTTTATACAAGTTTTCATGAAGGTAAAGGGGCGTTACGATACCTCTATATGTGACCGACAAAAACAGAAATGGTATAACTTATGCCGTTGGCACAGGCGGTGTTGGAAATTCACTCAAAAATGAATAGGGAACGATTTTGTCTTCCATTGGTAGCCCTTTCTCATTGAGTACTGCCATCAGCACTGTGCGGTAGACAGCGGCGTGCATCGACTCGACAGGGATAATTGTGGTAGCGACATCCTTAGCGGCATCTGTCGTCAACTTGGCAGTAGCAAAATCGAGGTAGGCTTTGGCGGCAATCATTTCCAAGGTCAGGGCGTATCGAATTACCTCGGCTTCACCACCCTTCAAGACGTTCTGCGGAATGGGGAAGGTGCCCAGATTTTCAGTACTTGCGGGGGTGGCTTTAAACTCTCGTGAAACAATCTCTTTGAGGCGATCGCGGTGATTGATATGATCGCCAGCAAACTGCACTGCCACATCCAGAAATGCCTTAGTCGGCAGTAAGTTATTTTCTGCTGCCGCCATATAGGTGTTAACGGCTTTCTGTTCCAGCGCGATCGCACCATTGAGGATTTCGACATCGGCTTTCAGATTTTGGCGTGAACCCTGTGCATCAACTTTACTGCCACTGCCTGCGGCGATCGCCAAAGCACTGGTAGCACCTGTAAAAAGCCCTAGCTTGAGTAATTGGCGTCTGTTGGGGGAAATGATCGTGGATTTTGGTTTAATGTCACTCATGCTTCTTGTCTCCTGCTCAAATACGGTGCTTGCTGGCAGCTTGAGGTCTGTATTTCTGTTACCAGCTGCTGAATAGTTTGAAAATTTTTCTTAGTCTAAGGGAGGGACTTGCTTACATTCCAGACCAAAAACTGCTCATTTTTTGTTCAATTGCAGCAGGTTGCGCCTCATTAGTCATGTGATTCAAGTACGGCTTGCTTGAAAGCTATGAGCGAGAGTAATCACTGCGTTAGCGACGTAAGGAGCGTCAGCATGGTGCGCTAGCAGCAAAGTATGCCCCTCTTGCTGATCGCATCTATGTTGCTGTTTGGGAGGCTTTCCTTGCGTTGACGAGAGTCGAGGACGAGACCAATGATGCTGCTGTTGTGGAACAAGCGCGAGAGCGTTGCGCTGCTGCGAAGCGCAGATCGCATCATCTATCATCTGAAGTCTACTCTTATCATTTCCCGTATTTATCGGCACAGGCACAAAAAAAGGGTGGGCTAGAAGCCCACCCCACCAGAAAACAGCAAGTTTTTACTTGACGCTCGCCTTCGCGCCAGCCTCTTCCAGCTGCTTCTTAGCATCCTCAGCTGCGTCTTTAGCAACTGCTTCCTTAACTGGTTTTGGTGCAGCTTCCACCAAATCTTTGGCTTCCTTCAGACCTAAGCCAGTAAGTGTCCGGACCACCTTCAGAATGGCAATCTTCTTATCAGCGGGAACTTCTTCGAGAATGACATCGAACTCAGTTTGCACCTCTTCAGGTTCCGCTGGGGCTGCCGCACCAGCACCAGGAGCCATCATCATCATGCCACCAGCAGGGGCAGCGGCACTCACGCCGAAGGTTTCTTCAATTTGCTTGACGAGATCAGCGGCTTCCAGCAACGTCAGCCCTTTAAGTTTTTCGAGAATTTCATCAGTTGTAGCAGACATGGATAAACTCCTTTGGAATTAATTTTTTGGTCAGTCCACGTAGGCAGGCTCTCCACAAGGTTTGCCCCTACAATTTATGTCGCTGCGATGACAGTTGTTGAGGCTTTACGCAGCATCACTGTTGGCAGCGCCTTCTTCCTTGTCCGAGATTGCCTTAATGCTTCGACCCAGTGAAGCAGGAACCTCGTTAATACCCACAGCAATTTTGGTTGCCAGGGCATTAATTGCACCAGCAATTTGGGCAATGAGCTGTTCTTTCGAGGGCAAGTCACCAATCGCCTTGACTTGGGCTTCATTCAAGGCGCGACCTTCCATCACGCCGCCCTTGAGTTCTGTCTTCTTGGTGGCTTTCTGGAAGTCCTGGTAAGCCTTAATGGCACCGCCGATGTCGTCTTTGACCAACATGACGGCGGATGAACCGGCGAGGAATTCCGTCATCGGTTGCCAGTTGGCATCACCATCGATCGCACGCCGCATTAGCGTGTTCTTCGTCACCTTACATACAGTACCTGTTGGACGCAGACGATTCCGTAAGTCTGTAATTTCAGCAACAGTCAGCCCTTGGTATTCGATCACAACAGCTAGCTGAGACTCACTCAACGTTTGCTTGAGTTCAGCCACAAGTTCCTGTTTGTTTTCAAGTGTTCTACCCATCCTTATTTCACCTCCTTTGTTGTTTGTTGTTTGTTGTTTGTTGTTTGGTGTTTGCCAATAACTAACAACTAAGAACCAAAAACAAAACCCCGGACGCCATGCCGGGGTTGCACTTCGTATCTTAAACGCCATGCCACTCACATTCATTAATGCCGGTGGCACGGCAGATACTCAGGGCATTGTCCTCGGCAGGATATTAAGCGATCGCTCCTGCTGTCTCTGGCACTAGCCAATTCAGTTTTTCTGTTTTGGATTTTGGATTTGTTCGGAATCTAAAATCTCAAATTAGGCGGCATCACCAAGTTTCAGGTCGCGTAGGGTATTGACATCGAGTTGAATCGATGGACCCATTGTTGCAGATAGATATATACTACGCCAATATCGACCCTTAGCTCCCGAAGGGCGGTTTCGGTCAATGGTTTCCTGCAAGGCTTTGAGGTTCACTAGTAGGTCTTGGCTGGAAAAAGACGCCTTGCCAAACAAAACATGAACGATACCAGTACGATCCGCACGAAACTCTAGTTTACCAGCTTTGAATTCTGCGATCGCCTGCGTCAGGTCAAAGGTCACTGTTCCACCTTTGGGAGAAGGCATCAGACCCCGTGGACCCAACAGACGCCCCAATTTTGCCACCTGCGGCATCATGTCTGGCGTTGCAATCAGGAGGTCAAACTCCATCATCCCTTTTTGGATTTCGTCAATCAGTTCCTCGGAACCGACCACTTCTGCACCCGCATTACTCGCTTCCGTGACTTTTTCGCCTCTGGCAATCACGGCTACCCGAACAGTCTGACCTGTTCCCTTGGGTAGCGCCACTGTTGTCCGCAGTTGCTGGTCGGTGTACTTCGGGTCAATTCCTAAGCGGATATGGGCTTCAGCCGATTCCGGGAACTTTGCTGTGGCTGTTTCTTTTAACAGATTGAGCGCCTCTAAGGGTTCGTAAGGTCGATCTTCAACCTTTTTTTGCAGTTCCTGTAGTCGGCGCGATATCTTTTTTGCCATTTGTCTCTCCTGGGGTCACTAACGAAGCGGGAGCTTCTCCCCCTTATTATGTTTACAACTGTTTTGGATTGAATTCTGATTTAACTCAAAACTCAAAACTTTCTAATCACCGATCGCCACACCCATATTTCGGGCGGTGCCTTCCACAATCTTCATCGCCGCCTCAATATCATTCGCATTGAGGTCTGGCATTTTAGTCTGGGCAATTTCTTGGAGTTGGGCACGAGTAATTGTCCCGACTTTCTGTTTGTTGGGTTGACTCGCTCCTTTTGTAATTCCCGCTGCCTTCTGAATCAGAACTGATGCGGGTGGGGTTTTGAGAATAAACGTAAAGCTACGATCCTCAAAAACCGAAATTTCTACCGGCACTACCATTCCCGCTTGGTCAGCTGTTTTGGCGTTGTACTCTTTACAGAACGCCATGATGTTAACCCCATGCTGACCCAACGCCGGTCCTACCGGCGGTGCAGGGTTGGCTTTCCCAGCGGGGAGAGCCAACTTAATCATTGCAACGACTTTTTTTGCCATTTCTAGCCTGTTTTTTCAACCTGATTAAATTCCAATTCCACTGGCGTATCCCGCCCAAAAATCGAGAGTAACGCCTTGAGCTTGCTCCTTTCGGGGCTAACTTCAATGACCTCGCCTTCAAAATCTTTAAACGGACCAGACAGAACCAGGATTTTGTCTCCGACTGCCATATCAACTTTGACAACCGGCTCTTGCTCCTGGGCTTGCTTGAAGATCCTTTCGACTTCTCCAGGACTCAGTGGCATTGGTTTAACATGACCACGCCCCCGTCCGTAGCGGCGTTTCTGTTCTGCCCCGACAAAGTTAATCACATTTGGGGTGTTTTTGACAACCTGCCAAGCATCATCATCCATCACCATTTGGACTAACACATAGCCAGGGAAGACTTTTTCGTCTGAGTGTTGCCGAGAACCGTCCTTACGAATTTTCACAGTCGGCGTCTGCGGAATCTGCACTCTTAAAATCCGGTCAGCCACATCCAGGGTTTGAACGCGCTGCTCCAGGTTTGTCTTGACCCGCTTTTCACAGCCAGACGCAACCTGGACAGCATACCAATGTGCGGCTTTGGATGCTTCTGGTTGTTGATTTGAATCGGATGATTCGTCTGTTGCAAAACTCATTAAAATACCTGTTTTGATACCCATACGAAGAGACCGTCCACCAAATAAATTAAGGTGGCACTGAGGATTACCATCAGTAGGACAGCCGCTGATTCGCTAATTAACTGCTGCCGACTGGGCCAAACTACTTTACCTAGTTCGTCTTTAGTTTCCTGAAAAAAATTGGCAATGTTAAACCCAGATGCGGTTTCTTGAGTCTCTGCTTCAGCTTTATCAGTTTTATTTTTCTTGGCCACAACTTTTCCTCTCCCCCGTCAATGCAGCTGTGAGGCGTCTACCGACGTTACATTTGGCAGCCACTCACACAACAAGTCTACCCGAATTTTTGATTTTCATGCGGTCGAGCCAGCGGCAGCGATCGCTTCGGGTAGATGCTGGCATCTCGCCTTCTTAGATTGTATGAATTAATAGCGCGCCCTGGAGGACTTGAACCCCCGACATCAGGTTTTGGAGACCTGCGTTCTACCAACTGAACTAAGAGCGCACAGGGCAGTGCTGGGGCAGTAGACCCGAACCCCTCACTTTATTAAGTTTAACGCAATTAGTGCGTCAACACCAAGCCGACGCTGTTCTAATTTCCGCTAAAGACTACGGTCAAAGCGTTGTTTGACGCGAGTTGCTTTCCCAACGCGATCGCGTAAGTAGAACAGCTTCGCCCGACGGACTTTCCCCCGGCGAATAATTTTAATGCTCTCAATCCGGGGAGAATGCACTAGAAACACCCGCTCAACACCAATGCCCTGGAAGATGCGCCGCACGGTAATCGTTTCGTTGATGCCACCATTGCGCATGGCAATTACAGTGCCTTCATAAGGCTGTACCCGTTCCTTGCCACCTTCTCGAATGCGTACCCCGACCTTTACAGTATCGCCCACATGGATTGTAGGCAAGTCTGACTTGAGCTGTTCCGCTTCGATTGAGCGAATAACCTCTTGAGCTTTCATTTTTTTTAAGAAAAATCACAGCCTATAATATTAGCTTGATAACTGACCTGGCGTCTAGATAGTTGCCAGATTGTTTTTTAGGTTCTGTGACCGGATAGGATAACATTTCTTTTCGCTGATTTCAGCCAAGAAGTTAGTAGAAAACCGATTCAGGCATCCGGGAACAACCTTTCCCCCCTAGGCATTACCCATAAGTTTCAGGATGCTGTAGGGGCGAAAGCGTTGCTCTCTTCCAGGAACGAGCGTCAGCATTCGGGTGATCAATTTGGCAGCTTGACCAAGATTTTAATATCCGAATGCTTTGCTCTTCCAAGCGATCGCACTGAATCGGCGTTCTAGAAAGTGAAAGTCGTTCGGAGAGTACCGATAACGATATCGTCGTTATCGCTGTTGTGACCGGGCGCGGTCAGCCAGATGACGCCGGGAGTGATGAGAATATTGTTTGACAACTTGAACTTGTAGAATCCTTCGATGTGCAACCCAGTGTCGGGGTCTCTTCTGAGTCCACCAGCAAGGAGAGGGCCTACAGTGCGATCGCTACCTGTCAGCTTTGGTTCCATGCCTACCACGAACCCTAGTGTGCTTCCTTTAGTGCCTAAATCGTTGATGGCAAGAGTAGCGCCATAATTCCAGACATCAGCCTCACCAGTTTCTATGACAATTGCCTTAGTGTAGGCACCCCAGCCACTAAGGACAAGTTGGGGCGTGAAGGCAAACGAAGCTTCAAGGCCGTAGGATTGACCGACAACTGGTCTACCAGCCCCAGCTGCTACCTGAGAAGCAATACTACCAGTGCCATGATTAAGCCCTCGGTTCTGGTTGTTGTAGGAATTGACGTAGGTAGCTGCTAGGCGAAATGCGTTGCTGGGCTGAAACGTTACCTGACCAAGGGCAGTGTGGTTACCATCAAAAAGACCAAACTTTTCGTTGGGATTGTTACCCACATTGTTCTCGCTAAAGTAACCCAAGTCCACTCGGATTGGGCTTTTTGTACCAAGGGAAACTCCGATTCCTTGATTTTGATTGCCCATGCGATAAATGGGGCTATAGCGCCCAAAGCGGGATAAGGCACCAGTCCCACTCGGCTCCAAGCTGCCATTGAGTAGAGGCACAAAGTCCTCATACCTGCCATTAGCAGCGAGGTAGACTTGGGCTAAGTTTCCCAGAGGAAAGCGGTAGAACAATCGATCAATTACGATGTCGTTGCCGTTATCGACTTGGAAGCCGAATCGCCCCTCTCTCGTGATGTTGGCACCAGGGCCAGCGGGACCTGTGAGAGGACCGAATTCAGTAATGTTACCCGCCTCAAAACGAGTCCGCAAGAGGTCTTTTCCTGTGAAGCTGGTGTCGAAGGCAAGTCGCACCCGGTCTTGAAAGACTGTTTCAGTTCTTGCATAATCGTTGCCGTTAGCATCTTGGTCGCCGAAGAGATCACTAACAGCAAAGATGACTTCCCCACGCAGCTTGGTGGTGGTAGAAAACTGACGATCTTCCAAGGAACCCACCCGACCTTCCAGAGTATCGACCCGCGTACCCAAGGTAGTCAGTTCGGCTTGAAATTCCTGAACCAGTCGCTGGAGAGTTTCAAACTCCTGACGAGTGACGAAGTCTCGTCCTCCCTCAGTAATCAAACGCTCAATCTGGCTTAAACAGGCATTCAAGCCAGCGGCAAATTCATAACGGCTCATCGCCCGGTTACCCCGGAAAGTACCATCGGGATAGCCAGCAATACAGCCGTAGCGTTCGACAAGACTGCGTAGCGCTTCATACGCCCAGTCTCCGGGAGAGACATCACGGAGTTGGGTGACATTGGTAACTTGGTCGAGGGCGTTAGTACTGCTTTCACCGCTATCTTCCCCGTTATAGCGTTGGATTTCTTGCAACAGTTGGGTAGATTCAGGGGTTGTGTTGTCTGTAGCTTGCACCTGCTGAGCTAGGGTGCTTTCTGTCCCCTTCAATTTTGGACTGGCGTCTGTTGGGGTCAACTGGGAAACAGAGGTTTCCTCAACTTTAGTTTGAGGCAGCTGAGTTAAGGGTTCAACAGCAGGTTTTACAGTTGCTGCTAGTTGGGTAATGCTGGCTGCTGCTGTTTGGTCAAGAGCGCTCTCTGGTGCGTCCGTGCTGCTGGCAACGACTTTAGTTTGAGGCAGCTGAGCTAACGGTTCAACAGCGGGTTCCACTGTTGCTACTGCTTGACTAGTGCTGGTCGCTGCTGTCTGCTCAGGAACGCTCTCTCGCGCATAGGTGCTGCTAGCAACTAACAAAGAAGCACCTAGAATCGCTGGACTGAATTTTAAGGCATTCCAGAAGATTGTTGACATGATGTTGAATAATCCTCACACCTTAGGGACTATAAAAAAACGCGAAACTTAGTTCAATCAGTAAGGGTATTCCCGATTTGACTAAACACTATCGAAAGCACTCCTAATTATTTTTATCACCTTTTCGTCAATACACTTGCATGTCTGTATACAATTGTTTGCCAAAAGTCTTACCACAATTGGATTAGACTCATGTCCACCCCATCACCCAGGTTAAGTTATTAAGCTGTCGCACATTTAACTTGCCTCTGTGCTTTCAGTGCAATCCAACGCCCTGTACCATCGGGGTTAAATTTGGAAGCATAGAGCATCCCGTCTTGCATCAGGCGAGAGTTCGCCTTATCTTCGGGATTGCTGATTCAGCACTGAAGAGTTTCCCCCAAGGCGTCGTACCACCAGCACAGTTGTTGAAGGTACCGATAATGCGCTCTGCGCTAGCTCTTTGTCCTGATAGCCTGATACTAGGGGTGTAAGTTTAGACACTGTTAAAATTTAGGTAATCTTAAGGTTAAGCTGTCATATATCTCTCCCACTCGTCTGGCTTGAGGTGGTCAAAGACTTCTGCCGGGATGCACTAGCGGTGACCTGTAACAATGTAAGTTACTCGTTGACCAATATTGGTAGCGTGGTCAGCCATCCGCTCTAGGTGACGAATTGCCAACACTAACAGGAGAATCGGCTCAACAACGCCTTTGATATCTCGTTCATAAGCCAAGGTTTGATAGAGGGTGTCATAGGCAGTATCTACTTCATCATCCAACTCTTTCACTGCTCGTCCGGCAGTTGCATCTAAATCCGCCAGCGCCTCCAAACTCGCCGCCAGCATTGCTTGGGCATGATGGGACATCACCTCAATCTGGGGCAGGCAAGCATGAGGCGGGTAAGGAAATAGTTTGACGGCAATCTCTGCTAGATCTTCGGCATAATCGCCAATTCGCTCCAAATCTCGCACCAGCTGCATAAAGGCACTCAGGAGGCGTAAATCTTGAGCCACTGGTGCTTGCAGAGTCATCAGCGTCGCACACTCTAACTCAATTTGGCGATAGTAGCGGTCGATTTGTTCATCAAGAAAGGTAACTGCTTTTGCTGCCTCCAGGTTTCCAGAAAACATTGCCTGGTGACTCAGGCGAAACGAGTTTTCCACCAAAGCTCCCATTCGCAACACATCCTGCTCTAAGCGCCGGAGGCATCGTTCAAAATGGGTACGTTCAGAATTGCTGTTTGCAGAAGACAGGCTCACCTCAAATGCTGTAGCACTAATAAGAACAAGTATTGAACTAATTATAGTGATAGCGAATCAAGGTTAAATCAAAGTGAAGTTTTACACTCAGGAATTTTAATTTGCAACCAGGCACCACCAGTTTCTGGATGATTTCTGGCTTTGACAGTGCCGTTGTGAGCCTGGATGATTTGCTGCACAATTGAGAGTCCTAGTCCGCTACCGTTACCTGAAACTTGTAAACGCTCAGAGGCAGCTTGCAGCTTGTGCCGCGAGGGATCTCCCCGGTAGAGTCGCTCGAAAACATGAGGTAAGTCTAATTCTGAAAAACCAGCGCCTGAGTCAATGATGTCGATTTGAATAAAACAGCGGGCTGCCAAGCGCTGCTGTGCTGATTCCTTTAGAATTGCAACGCTCCCGCGATCGCTAGTCGCATCACTACCGATATCTTCCGCCTCAAAGCGAGTCACCTCGACCTGAATTGCTTTTCCAGGTGGGCTGTGTTTAATACTGTTATCAAATAAATTAAGAAAAACTTGGGTAAGGCGGGCTTCATCGGCTCTTAGCGATAGGGTGTCAGGTCCAAAATAGGCAAGACACAGCTGCTTTTGCTGTGCCAAGGGTTCTAAAGTTTGCCAAACTGAGTGAATGAAAGACCGCAGTTCTATCGGTTGATAGGTGAGACTTTTGCTGGGGTTTTTCTCCAGATTGCTAAGTTCCAGCCAATCTTGTACTAGATTAATCAGCCGGTTAGTTTCCTGTAGCAGTTGGTCAACCCAGCGACTTGCTGGAGGTTCTAGACGCCCTTGCAAAGCTTCCGCCACTAAGCGAATTGAGGTCAGAGGTGTTCTGAGTTCGTGGGCTAAGTCAGAAAACGACTGCTGATGGGATTGAGAGAGTTCTACCAAGGGTTGGCGGTTTTCCAGAAAGACACCGACTTGTCCATGAGGGAGAGACCAGCTGTAGCCTCGTAGAGTAAGCGATCGCACAGCGCCCATTGCTGCGCCATCCACGCAGGGCGGGTGAAACACCCACTCGCGGATATCCGGTTTTTGTTGGTAACGAGTATGCTCAATTAGCTGGTCAAGTTCATAAGAACGTACCAACTCAAGCAGCAAACGCACCTGTCCCGGTTCCCATCGGTCAATCTGCAACAACTGACGCGCTTGCTCGTTGCACCAGAGCAACCGATTCTCTTCATCGACCTGCAAATAGCCCAACGGTGCTACCTGAAGCAGTCGTTGCTTCGTTTGCAGTTCTTGCTCCAGTTCTTCTCGATGCTGATTGGCTAGGACAATCTCTCGCCGCAAGCGAGAAACCACCGGCAATGAGCTACTGGTAGCATCCGTCTGCAATGCCCCTAACATCTGCCCCAGCTGCCGTTGGAGTCGGCGCTGCTGCCAGAAACCAAACCCAATACCCAGAGCCAAACCCAGTAAAAATCCCAGGAGGGCCATTCGTTTTCATCAGGAGTGAAGGTTGAATGTTTGCAGGTTGAATGTTTAATTTTTCATCAGGAGTGAAGGTTGAATGTTTAAATATTTTAACTTTTCAGCTCTGCTCTGACGCATCCAACTTTCGATCTTCCAACTTTTTAACTTTGCGCTGACGCATCCAAATCTTCAACTTCAACCTTCAACCTTCAACCGAATCGGTAACCAAAACCACGAACAGTAATCAAGTATTCTGGCTGGCTGGGGTCTTTCTCTAATTTTTCCCGTAGCCAGCGAATATGAACATCTACCGTTTTAGTGTCCCCCAAAAAATCTGGTCCCCACACCTGATCAATTAACTGGTCACGAGACCAAACCCGGCGGGGATAACTCATGAATAACTCCAAAAGCCGGAATTCCTTCGGTGATAAATTCACTTGTTCTCCCCGAACCATCACACGGCACTCTTGCGGATAAAGTACGACATCCCGCAGTTGCAGCACTGGTGCCTGAGGCAAGCAGCTAAAGCGTTGGCGACGCAGTAAGGCGCGGCAGCGAGCAATCAACTCCCGCATACTGAAGGGTTTGGTGAGGTAGTCATCCGCGCCGACTTCCAGTCCCAAAACGCGATCCGTTTCACTGGCTTTGGCGCTGAGAATCAGAATTGGGACAGGATTTCCTTGATAACGTAGCAAGCGACACAGATCTAAACCATTGACCTGAGGCAGCATCAAATCCAGAATCAGCAAGCTAAAAGGGAACTCCCCGTGATTTTGATCGCTACACTGAAGAAGCGCTAAAGCTGTACGACCATCTACGGCAGTGACCACCTCATAGCCTTCCTCTTCTAGGGCCAAGACAAGCATTTCCCGAATTAAATCTTCATCTTCCACCACTAGGATGCGCATCGCTTGCGCCAGTTCTGGGCTGGAAGGACTCTGCGGTAGATCGAGAGAAAGCATAAATTAAGAAACCGGGTATTTGAAGTTTTCAGCCAAGGTATACACCAAAATCATTCCCTTGGACGGAGAAAAAGAATGTTGACACTCCCAAGCTCTTATCTGCTGGGATTCTTGGTTGTGTGAGTCACCTTACACCAGAGTCTGTCACCGGCTCAAAGTAGAAGGCGTTCTCTCTCCAAGCATTAATTCCGGTCTGCCCGACCGTACTCAATTTATATGCAGTCAATCTCAATGCTAGGGCAAGAATGTATGCGATTGGCGCATACTTCACAAAAAGCACTGTAATGCAGTGAATGAAGTCGTTAGACATCACGACGCACCTTTTTAGTAAAGCTTTGCACAAGCCTGTACCAGCAATTTTTTAAGACTTAATAAAATTCGCTTGACTTTGTTGCTGATATCAGCTGATTGAAATAATATGCACAGAGTGTAATACACGTCATACGGTTAGTATGACAGATTAAGGAGTCTAGGGCAGAAAGCAGTGGGCTGGCAAGCACAGTCCTCCGCTTCACCTGGCCTACAGGTTGAATACACCAGGGTTATCTACTTTTCAGCTTCAATTTCATAGGTCTCCAATTCCGCTCTGGGTTGGAACCACAAATACAGATTTGCGTTAATTGGTCGCGAAATTACCGACCTACTCGCAAAATTTTATGCTGCCCATAATTCACTATGAACTTGTGGAAACGTGTATTTAGGATACAGAGCATACAGATACTGACACGAGATTAAAAGACAATGCTGTTACATTTGAGTACTTGGATAGAGGTTGAAGCTTACCTGAAACAATCTCAAGGAATTATTCTGCCAATTGGTTCAACAGAGCAACATGGACCAACAGGCTTAATTGGCACTGATGCGATTTGTGCCGAAGCGATCGCGCGGGGTGTGGGCGAAGCGACTAACGCCCTTGTTAGTCCTACAATCAATGTTGGGATGGCGCTTCATCATACCGGCTTCCCCGGCACAATTAGCCTGAAACCGACTACGTTGATTCAGGTAATTCAAGACTATCTAACCAGCTTGACCAGAGCGGGGTTCACAAAGTATTTCTTTATCAATGGTCACGGTGGCAATATTGCCACGCTCAAGGCAGCTTTTTCCGAGAGTTACGCTCACTTAACAGATTTGAATATTCCGAATGCCGAACGGGTGCAATGCCGTGTAATGAACTGGTTTAGCGGTCCTGTCTACAAGTTAACGAAGGAGTTGTACGGCAACCAGGAAGGTGCCCACGCAACGCCTAGCGAGGTAGCGGTGACTCAATACCTCTATCCAGAAGCAATCAAGCGAGTCCCCCTATGTGCAGAAGTTGCCTGTGGACACTCAATTTATGGCGCAGCTGACTTCCGACTGCGCTATCCAGATGGACGCATGGGTTCTAACCCAGCATTAGCGACACCGGAACATGGGAAGCAATTTTATGAGCAGGCGGTGAAGGATCTGAGCCATTCTTATTTGGAGTTTCTCAATGCCGAATAAAAAGCGATCGCTCTGGATGACTCCCCTGATCAAGAGTTAGACTCGTAGGAGTTTTAATCCTGCTGTTCATGAACGCAATTGATCCAGCTGCTAACCAGGCTCCTAAATCCAACCAGCTTGTTGATTGCCTTGGCAGAGTCTTCATCATTGCCTACAAAGAGCCAACTCAGTTACTTGAGGAAGCGTTGACACGAGAAGGCTTACAATGCGAAGTCCTCAGGCAGGAACACAAAGCAGAGTATAAGAACTTTTCGCCGAGTTATCTCTGCCTGCTGAACCATCGACGAGCCTGGGAAATAGCTACCAAGGAGAGCAAACCCACTCTAATTGTTGAGGCAGATTTTGTCCCCGTGCTGGGATTTGGTAAGCTTCCCCTACCCTTTAATCTCAATCAGAGTAATGTGGGAGTTTCCTGGCTATACACCTGTGCTACCCAAGTGTATAGCGTCTCAGCAGAGGGATATGCCGAAGGGTTTTCAGTCTCAACGGTTGCTTACATTGTCACCCCGCAAAGTGCCCAGTACCTGCTCGAACTAGCAGAGGAAATCAGAGAAAAAGTGGGACCCACCGCTTACTCAAGTTGGGATTCTAATATCGATGGGTTTCTACGGGCAAGATCGCTGAAGAACTACATTCCCCTACGCAACTATGGTGAACATGGCGGTTTGCCAAATCTGGAGCATCAAAAAAACGGTTTGAGTAAGACTCATCGGGCTGATGTACTCTATGGGAAACTTGCCTTTATGCCTCTTTATGCGACTGGGGAAGGGAGCAGCCAGCTTAAGTTGCTATCTGTAAGGCTTCAAGCTCGTCTCAAGGGAATTGCCCGTCTGGCAGTGGGGAAATTTTTACGGGTGCCAGTTGTCCAACGTTCCAGTGTACCTGCAAGGTTAGTCAGTTTTGCAGTTCGCAGACAAATGTCGATGCGGCTATGAAATTGACTGTTGTGCATTAGACATCTCCAATAATTAACCTGAAATCCTTGTACCACGGTGGCTGAAGCTTAATTTCCGGAGATGTCTATTAGTCTACAAATAGCTTTGCAAGTTTTCTAGCTAGCAAGAGGATGGTTATGAAGCAATTTCACATTTGTACGATAGCCAATAAATTAGCTCAATACGAAGAGATGAAATCCTCTTTCATTGAAGCTGGATTTGATGAATCTAAGTGTCAATATTCACTTTTTGACAACTCACAGAGTAATATTTACGAACCCTACAGTACATTTAATTCTATTCGTTCAAACACAGTCGAACCATACATTATATTTTGTCATCAAGATGTACTTTTGAATCAGGGACATGGGTTTGGTCAACTAGTAAAAGTTCTAGAGGAGTTAGACAAACTAGATCCTGCCTGGGCGGTTGCAGGGAACGCGGGGAGTAACAATAATTATGAACTCGTTTTTAAAATAACAGATCCGAGTTCTCCCCCCAAATGGAATGGCGGCTTCCCAGAAAGAGTTCACTCACTTGATGAGAATTTCTTAGTCATCAAGTCTTCCGCAAACCTTACATGCTCCTCAGATCTAAGAGGTTTCCACTTCTATGGAACAGATCTGTGCCTTAATGCAATACTAAAGGGATACTCGTGTTATGTAATCGATTTTCATCTTACTCATCTGAGTAGAGGTAATTTAAACCAAGGTTTTTGGGACTTGCGAACGAGGTTCCAAAAAAAATGGAGTAGAGAGTTCAATTTCTGCTATGTACAAACTACTTGCACTACTATTTTTCTTAGTAAATATAGTTGGCTTCAATACATCTTCAGGTGGAGCAAGGTAACGCGATGGTTTCTATCTAATCGCAACCTACTACGAACCTGGGCGAATGGGCGCTTGCGATAGAACCTGTTGTGCTTTCTATTGAAAGACTATTTCTGAATCTAATTATGATTGACTTTACAGTAGCTATTTGTACCTATAATGGTCAAAAACGTTTACCTGTGGTTTTGGAGAGGCTGCGATCGCAAATTAACACAGAGCAGATTTCCTGGGAAATTGTTGTTATTGATAACAACAGCACTGACAAGACAGCAAAGCTTATCCAGGAGTATCAATCTGATTGGCCTCAAGCTTATCCAATTAAATACTACTTTGAACCAGCGCAGGGATTGGCCTTCGCCCGACAGCTTGCCGTCCAAGAAGCCAATGGTACTCTCGTTGGTTTCCTTGATGACGACAATTTGGCTACCCCTAATTGGGTAGCAGAAGCTTATGCCTTTGGTCAAGCACATCCCAAAGCAGGTGCTTATGGCAGTAAAATTTCCGGAGAATTTGAAGTTGAACCACCTGAAAATTTTGGGAGAATAAGTCCTTTTTTGGCTATTGGAGGTGGGACAAAAGCCATTTGCTATACCTCCTCCGATTACAAGTACTCTTATAAGAAAGTGCTGCCTCCAGGAGCGGGACTTGTTATTCGTAAACAAGCATGGCTTGACAGTGTTCCTGAGCGCTTGATTTTTCAAGGTCGAGTTGGGGAATCCCTAGTGGCGGCTGAAGATATAGAAGCCTTATTACATATTAGAAGAACGGGTTGGGAAATTTGGTACAACCCTGAAATGCACATCTACCACCAAATACAAAAACAGCGTTTAGAGAAAGAGTATTTAATGAATTTACTGCGAAGCATTGGTCTCGGTCGGCACCACACTCGAATGTTAGGCTATAAACTGTGGCAAAGACCTTTGGTTTTTCCAGTATACATGGCAAACGACCTCCGCAAAATCATCCTTCACTTTATCAAATATCAAAGTGTACTCAAGACTGATGTTGTTGCTGCCTGCGAAATGGAACTTTTATTGGGAAGTATAATGAGTCCTTTTTACCTAGGAAAACAATATTTATTGTCTATAAATAAAAAATTAAATCCTTCTTGAAAAGCTACAGGTGAATAATTTGGGGTTGATTTCTTGGTACGGTCAGCTAACTATCCAAAATACTACAGGCAAGCTAATATGCCATTGATATCTGTAATAATTCCAGTTTATAACAGTGAAAAAACAATTCAAGAGACCCTTGAATCCGTCTTAAATCAAACCTTTTCAGCCTTTGAAATAATAGTGATTAATGATGGCTCACAAGATTCAACATTAGATATTATTTCAAGCATTCAAGATTCTCGAATAAAAATTTTTTCCTACCCCAATGCAGGCATATCTGCTAGTCGGAATCGTGGACTATCTCATGCATCTGGTGAATTTATTGCTTTCTTAGATCACGATGATATCTGGACATTAGATAAGTTAGAGTCACAACTCAAAGCTTTGCAAGAAAATCACCAAGCAGCAGTTGCTTATAGCTGGGTTGATTTAATCGATGAATCGAGTCAATTTCTACGGTCATATGCTCGCTTAAGTATAACTGGCAACGTTCAGGCGGAACTCTTGGTGAGTAATTTTTTAAAAACTGCCTCTAACCCTTTAATTCGTAAGGAAGCCTTAATACAGGTGGGAGGCTTTGAGCAATCAATATGTGGTCCAGAGGATTGGGATCTGTTCCTACGTCTGGCGGCTCATTATCATTTTGTGGCAGTACCGCGCTCTCAAGTTTTATATCGGATGATTACTGGTTCAGCTTCTACCAATGTTTTTAGACAGGAAGCAGAATCCTTAAAGGTTATTGACCGAGCTTTTACTCAGGCTCCTGAATCTCTACAGCACCTGAAAAAGCGTACCCTTTCTAACCTCTACAAGTACCTCACCTTTCAGTCTGTCGAACTCCCTTCCGGACGACAAAGCGGTCTTGCAGCTACCCGATGTCTCTGGCAGGCAGTCAGAAGTGATCCTTCTCTGCTCCGGCAACGAACTATGTTGATAGCATTATTGAAAATTGCAGCAGTAGTTCTCCTACCTTCTCAGCAGTCTAAGGCATTACTAAAAACAGTTAAGCTATTAAAAAGATGATTGCTGACTAAGGAAAGTGAGTAAACGCCACTATTAAAGGAATAAAAGAACAGATGTATTAAACATGATTGACCGGGTGCATCCCATTTTTGCCGAAATAATTTCTTGTGGGTGGGCATCCTGCCCGCCCTTTAGCTTTGACAGGCTTTCCGGCCTGTCCCACAAGAAAATGTATTTGCACAATTGGGATGCTCCCTGATTGACCAGAATATCTTAAAGGGCATTTAATAGACTTAGAGTATCGAACGATATTTTGATGTATTTAATACCTATACCTGCTACTTTCTTTTTTTTACAAACAGTTCCTAATGTCATATGCCCCTAATATCTGTAATTATTCCAGTTTATAACGGTGAGAAAACTATTCGAGAAACTCTTGAGTCTGTATTAAATCAAACCTTATCAGATTTTGAGATAATAGTGATTAATGATGGCTCACAAGACTCCACTTTGGATATTGTTTCAAGTATCCAAGAGCCTCGTTTAAAGATATTTTCTTACCCTAATGCTGGTCAATCTATTAGTCGTAATCGTGGCTTTTACCAGGCTTGCGGCGAGTTTATTGCCTTCTTAGATGCCGATGACCTCTGGACACCAGATAAGCTAGAGGCACAATTCAAGGCATTGCAAGCTAATCCCCAAGCAGCCGTTGCTTATAGCTGGACTAATCATATAGATGAATCTGGTAATTTTTTACGTTCAGGTAACAATATTGCTGTGACTGGAGATGTCTACAATCAGCTGTTGGTGCGTAATTTTTTAGAACATGGTTCCAATCCTTTAATTCGCAGGCAGGCTTTAACTGAAGTAGGTGGTTTTGATCAGGCACTGTGTCCTGCGGAAGATTGGGATATGTGGTTGCGGTTAGCTAGCCGTTATCATTTTGTAGCCGTGCCATCTCCTCAAATTTTATATCGAGTATCTGCCACTTCAATGTCTTCTAATGTTTCGAGGATGGAAGCAGTATCATTGCAAGTCATTGAACGGGCTTTTAATCAGGCTCCTGAATCCCTACAGCACCTAAAGAAGTTCAGCCTTGGTACTCTTTACATGTACCTTACCTTTAAGGCACTCGAAGCCCCTTCAGGACGGCAAAACGGTTTTACCGCAGCCCGATGTCTTCGGCTGGCTGTCAGAAACGATCCGTCTCTGCTCCGACGTCGGGAAACCCTGTTGAAAGCGTTATTTAAAATTACGGCAGTAGCTCTCCTGCCTCCCCAGCAGTCTCAGGCATTAGTAACTACAGCAGAGAGCCTATTTGAAAAATATCAGCTTGCAAAACAAAAATAGTCGCGCTTGTCCGTCTAAGCTAACTTCTCCCATCATGACAGTACGGGGGTCAACAATGCGATCGCGCAAACTTGCTACAACTGCGATCGCCAAGCGATGAAATTGGATTGGAAAGTTGGTTTCGATAGACTGCGTGCAAGAGGTCTAATATTCTGGCGGGAAGGGCGTAATCGCGATCGCACTTTCTACAGCGGTTTTAAACTCAGTTGAGTACACTCCCCTATCTCCTGACTTCTGACTCCGGGAGCATCAGGTGTATTCCACCTAGTCGCAAACCGCTATAACTAGAAACTTAAGTTATTAGCTGAGGGACAGGTTGTAGGGGCGGGTTTAGCAAGCAGCTGTTGACAAGAACAGATAGCCTTTTTACAAAACCTGCCCTAACTCCAGACAATCACTTTGGGCGATTGCCGGGAGTCCGTCCTCCTTCATCATTACTGCCACCGTGAGGACGGGAGTTGCCAGGGTCACAACCCTCTGCGCCATTGCCAATCCCTTGGTTGCAGTTTTGACGCCGAGGTTTTCTGTCATCGGCTTCACCCGCTTCCCTTGCTGGACGCACCTCGGCGGGACGCACCTCGGCGGGACGCACCTCGGCGGGACGCACCTGGACTGGACCTGCCCCAGCTTCTGTTCCCACCACATAGGGCGAGGAAATTGCCACCGCATCACCACTGCTGACCATCGCCTGATAGAGAAATGCCGCCACCTCTGCCCTAGTTGCAACCATATTAGGACTGAAAGCTCTGACATTGGGATAGTTCACCACGATGCCCCGTTCTGTTGCGGCGGCAATTAGGCTGCGGACATCGGCAGGGATGGTAGTTGCATCGCTGTAAAAGTTCAAAACTGATGCGGTGGAGTTACTTGCCGAATAATTCAGCTCCCTCGTCAACGCCACCAAAACTTGCAGACGCGAAAGGCTTTGGTTGGGGTTGAACTGATTGCCGGAAGTTCCTCCTAAAAAGCCCATCTCATAAGCTTCCCGAATGCCATTGTAAGCCCAGTGACTGGTCGAGACATCCTTAAAATTAATCGCATTGCGAACTTTAGTCTTCTTAAAGACCGAGGCAACCAGCGCGGCAAACTGGGCGCGAGTCACCGGCTCATTTGGATGGAATTTACCATCAGGAAACCCCGTAAGGATGCCTCGTCTCGTCAGTTCTGTAATAAAATCTTTCGCCCAGTAGTTTGCTGATACATCCGTGAAACTGGATTGGATTGTCTGGCGCACCTGTGCCCCACTGCTGGTTGTCGTAGATAGCTGCTGACTCCTGCCAGTAGCTGCCTGAGTGGTTTGGGTAGTGCGGCTTTGACCGTTACTGGTACCAGTAACTGTCTGGGTAGTGCGGGTCGTCACCTGTTGCCTGCGGGTGATTTCGGAAGTTACCCGACTGGTCAAAGTCTGGCTCAATGCTTCATCCAACTTGACGAGGGAACCGGATTCATTAGTGCGATAGACCCAGAGTTGTTTCTCACTAGCGACAAGAACCTGCCAGCCGGGAACTAAAGCCTGTGTGCAGACCCCACCCAAACCTAAACAACCATCTGACCAGGTTTGTTGTTCTACTTTAACAATCTTTAAGTCTGCAATTTGCATTCCAGTCCGCTCTTGCACATCCTTTAAGACAGCCTCAGCGATCGCGTTTGGCAATGACTCAACGGTATCTTCTACGGATTGACTTTGGGCAAGCTGATTGGTTGGTTCAATACTAGTAGTCGGTTCAATTCCAGCTTGTCTTGCCTGAGAGTCAGGGAGACTCGCTAGGGACGGCGCAGCAGTGGCGCTAAGCGCAGCCATCCCCAAAGGGGCGATCGCCAAACCAGCCGCTGCCAGGATGACCCCGCAACGTGAAGTGAAGAAACTTGTATTCATAGACCTCATGCCCACACAAAATAGCTCGGTATGACGTGACGTAATACACGAGTGTTCCCCTTTATTCAAAGATTTCGAGATCACACAGGATTATCATAGAAGGAGTTAAAGAATCTTCATAAAGCGCCGTGACTACACAACAGCTAATACCGGCAAATACTTTTGAAAAGCACTTTTGGACTTGGCAAGGTCACCAAATTCAATACACCCTTATGGGTACTGGTAAGCCCTTGGTGCTGATTCATGGTTTTGGTGCGTCCATTGGGCATTGGCGCAAGAATATCCCTGTACTAGCTGAAGCTGGCTATCGGGTGTTTGCTATCGACCTCCTGGGATTCGGCGGTTCCGATAAACCCGCACTCTCATACACATTGGAGTTGTGGCAGCAGCAGTTGAAGGATTTCTGGGACGCCCACATCACTGAACCTACTGTATTTATCGGTAACTCCATTGGGGCATTGCTGAGTCTAATGGTAGTCACAGATTATCCTGAAATTGCTGCGGGTGCAGTCTTAATTAACTGTGCTGGTGGACTGAATCACCGCCCCGATGAACTGAATCTCCCTCTACGGTTGGTGATGGGAGGCTTTACCAAGCTAGTGAGTTCTAAAATTACTGGACCATTCCTGTTTAACCTCATCCGCCAGAAACCTCGCATCCGTCGTACCCTCACCCAGGTCTACCGCGACCCTGAAGCGATTACGGAGGAACTGGTAGACTTACTCTACACCCCTTCCTGTGACCCTGGTGCCCAACAGGTGTTTGCCTCGGTTCTTACTGCCCCTCCTGGCCCTTCCCCAACTGAATTGTTGCCAAAGGTAGAGCGTCCCCTACTGGTAATTTGGGGAGAAGATGACCCCTGGACGCCAATTGCTGGTGCAGCAATCTACCAACAGCAGAGGGAGACGGGACCGGATGTCGAGTTTGTTGCAATTCCCAACACGGGTCACTGCCCTCATGATGAGAAACCGGATGCCGTAAATCCGCTGATTCTCGATTGGCTAGGCGAACATCACTGCGAGTGAGAGAGTGCTGTTCATTTAATCTGCATATAAAAACCTGCGTTTGACGTAATGCTGGAGGAGCAGGCCATTAATGAAGCGATGCTCTAGGTGTCACAAAAAATAAGGGAAGAGAACTGATATCTCTTCCCCCTGGCGGACTTTGGTTATCTCCTTGTTGACCCTCTTTGAGCTTCTTCCTCAGCATTTGCTGTTGCTTTTTGAGTTGTCGTTGTCGAGCAGATCCACCTTTCCCTTTATCGTTTCTTCCCTGACGACGGGGAGATTCCCACCGCTTTAGTCGCTGTGTCATGAGCGTTGCCTCTCAAATAGAGTGGGCGGGGGGAGACTCGAACTCCCACGACCGTAAGGTCGCCACATTTTGAGTGTGGTGCGTCTACCAATTCCGCCATCCGCCCTTGGGGGCAACCTTCTCATTATACCCAATAGGCTGCTGCTCTAGCAAGGACTGATAAGTTTGAGAGCTAGCCCAACGATCAATTTCTCGCGCCCGTAGTACTGGGACTGGGTGAGTCAGCTGAGCCGTCTGTGCTTGCTTGAGCATTTGACCTAACTCAGTATTACTGATATTGTCGTAAGCTCTCGCTTGAGCGATGAAAGCATCCAAGTTCAGTTGCGGCGCGAGGGTTGGAGAACCGCCAGCCAGTTTCATTAGCACAGACATCACCACCCTGGGGTTTTGAGTGGCAAGGAGAGCAGCGCGATCGCAAGTAAATTCTGCACAGCGTACCCACTCCAACATTTGTGCCTGTAGGCTTTGGGCAATTACCGAACCCCAAGTGGGCAGTAAGCCAGCTGCCAAGATAACGATATTGATCGGCGTCAGATAAACACTATGTTCACACTTGAGGTGACCTAGTTCGTGAGCAATTACCGCCTGAATCTCTTCCGGCGTCAGCATATCAATTAAGGAAGTATGCATGACAATGAAAGGCTGCTTGCCTCGCATCGCAAAGGTATAGGCATTGGGAACCGGATGCTGCTGCACATACAGCTGGGGCGGCTCTAAATCCAGCGTTTCGCAGGCTTCCAAAAGTAACTTATGAAGGTGCGGCAGTTGATTTTCGCCCACCAAGACGCTAGCGGCGATATTGTTCAAGTAAAAGAACTGTTCCGCCAACGGTCCTAATAGATTTCGCACCATCAAGTCTAGCCCTGGTACCTGCTTGAGGGAGTTGGTCGCTTCCAAATCCAGGGGATGACGGAACTGGTCTGCCTTGAGACCTACTAGCAGTGTTTTTGAAAATCCCATGCGGACAACCGTAAATTTCGATTCAGTATTAAGTGATGCTATTGAGGCGAATTGCCCTTCTCGGCTTCGGCAATGACGTATAGGTACAAAGTGGCAAGCCGATAGGCATCGCTTAGAAAACAGACAGTCCCCAAATAGTATATCGAGAACCTTAGAACTTCTGCTGGTGATGAATGAAGCGCTAAGCGCAGTCATGTCCTCAGTGAAGCTTCGGGCAGGGCTTATCGCGCAATGAAAGAGCCAATCAGCATTGCTCAACCCTCAGATAACCAATTTTTGACGCGATTTAAACTCTCCCAGTTGGGTTTCCTGCTCAGTCCATCTTCAATACTTTCAGACAAGTCACGTCGGACTTCTGGATCAAGCGCCATCAGCTGTTTAGCAACTTCGATGTGTTTCCGAACGCCAGTTTGACCTGTTTCCAACATTGCAACTGCCAAATTTATCCGGGCTTGGGGGGCATCTTGATCCAACTTGACGCCTTTGAGAGCGACTTTATAGGCTTGCTCAGGTTTGTCATCCAGCAAATACAGCCAGGCCAGACAACTCCAGGCAGCAGCGATTTTGGGGGCGCGATCGCATACTTCTTTGAAAACTGGAATCAGGGTCTGGGGACCTTCACCCGCTTTGTAGCGTTCCAGTCCGATATCGAAAAGGTCGGTAAGAGACTCGGTCATAAATAGTTGTTAAAAGTGGATTCTAGCAACAATCAAAAAAGATACCAGACCCAGATCAACATTTGGGTCTGGCTCTAAGGAAACCAGCAATGTTAGTTAGCTGCAACAGATTGCCGATGCTAGTGAGTATCTAAAGCTTAGACACCGAAGGACTTGCCACAGCCACAGCTTTGATTGGCATTGGGGTTGGTGAATTGGAAGCCACCACCAATCATGGCATCGCTGTAATCGAGTACCAGACCATAGAGATAAAGCATGCTTTTAGGATCGCAGATAATTTTGAAGCCGTCGTAGTCGAAGACTTGATCGTTCTCCCGCACTTTACTAGGATCTTCAAAATCCATCATGTAAGACATTCCAGAACAGCCTCCCTGGCGGACACCAACCCGCAAGTAGAGGTCTTTTCCTTGTCTCTCCCGTAGTGCTAAAACATGATTGAGGGCGGCTTCCGTTAGTTGGATACCTTTTTGTTGGGGCTGAGTTGCTTGTGTCATGGGTACTTGCGACTCCTAATGTAGGGACAACTTTAGTCTGCCAGTCCACGGTGTCAAGTTGATCGGGATTATCCGTTAGGGGTGAACTTGCTTGGATGAGCTTGTGACATCCTCCCACACCGACTCGTTGCGTGTACGGTGTAGGATTCCTTACCTCACGATAAGGCATTCCTAGTTATTTCCCTGAAAGGGAGCTTCGCCACTTATCTAGCCATGACTGATTGTTCAACCATGAACCCGACAGCTCGACTGCATAGGCGTTTTACTTCCCCAGAGTCCCTGGGTACTAGATAGCTTTTTTTTAAACTTTAATTATAACGAGTCCCACTTTAAGCCAGCTGTTGTGGGAGCATTCCAATGAGTGCAGAAATAGCATGTTCTTGTGGGGTGGGCAGGATGCCCGCCTCATTGACGGGGCTGCTCGTGTCGCCAACCCCACAAGAGTATATTTGCACCCATTGAGATGCTCTCGCTGCTACCGCCTCAAAACACCCTAGTTCAACACTCGTCGTCCCTTATCTCAAGACTTCTGTGGCGCTGCACTAGATATTCATTTGCCCATAAAGGGCAAAGCGACAACCTAATAGAAGAACAGCCCGGAAATTATTGCGGTTTAATAGGAATATCCTCTCCTCTGCTGGCTCAAACCCGCCTTCCTTTTTGCACTCAACGTGGCTGCTCTATGTCTGCTCTGAATCGTACTACTTGTCGTCGGCTTAAAAATTTACAACAGATTCCTAGTGTGTGGGAAGGCGATCGCCGTCCGTTGTTGGCTTTTTCAGACAACTCGGAGCCGGATGCCGAGAGCGGCAGTGAATGCATTCTTTGGGTGGATGGCTCGGAAGGAATTGTTCGGGCGATGGATGTGGTGTCGGCAGAAATGGGTCCAGAAGCAGTTGTTCGTGCCTTGCTACGAGCAATGGAGCATCCCCAAAGCCCTGCAAGACCAGCACGACCATCTAAGATTGTGGTTCGAGACCGAGAAATTCAGTTTTATTTGCGAGGTGTCCTTCAAGAGTTAGACATTGCGATTGATTACTTCCCGGATTTGCCCTTAATTGACGAGTTGTTTCGCGGCTTCGAGGAAGTCGCTCTTCAGCGACAGCCGACACTCCCTCCTCAGTATGCAGACCTCTTGCGAGGAAAAGCCTATGAACTTTGGCATGACGCTCCTTGGGAACTGCTGGCTGACCACAATATTCTCTCGATTGAATTAAACCAGTGGGATGTTGGAACGCTTTACGCCTCAGTGATGGGAATGCTGGGCATGGAGTACGGAGTACTGCTATATCGCTCATTGGATTCCCTCAAACGGTTTCGCGCTTCGGTTTTGGCACAGGAGTCGTTTGAAAAGATGGAACAAGCATTTTTAGGGCAAGATTGCTTGTTTCTCACGTTCGGGCGAATTGAGGATGATGAAGAAGACGATGAAGAAGATGATGAATTTGATTTAGCTGACTTGCCAGTGTCAGAGATTGTTCCTGGCTTTGGGACTGTGCATCCCTTTGAAGGGATGCGACCGTTTCTCTATGAGGAAGAAGCGATCGCGGTTTACATTGCCCTCGAAGCACTCCACCGCTTTTTCCGGGCATCATATCGGCAGTTCGCAGAAGACACCTTCCCAGCGATATCCAAGCGTTACCGCATACCGATCCCCCTGGAAGCGGAGTTAAAATCGACTGTTTCGGTTAAAGTTGCTACTCTCCCTGAAGTGGCATCAGAGTTGTTGGATATGGCTGAGCAAGCTGAAGAAGATGACTTTGATGAAGACGACTTTGATGAAGAGGAGATGGCTGTTCCACTACGGGATGACTTGGTGCCAAAAGATGCCTTCCTCAGTCTGGGCATGATGCCTTGGGAAAGTGTGGAATTGCTGCGATCTGGTGTTGATTGGTATCAGTCCAAAGATGTGACGGAAGCAGGAGAGGGTTTGCCGGTTGTTTTGATTCAAACCACCCGCCCGAAAGCAAAAGCGTTGATTGAACAGATTCAGACTGCCGGTGGTCTGAAAGCGATTTGTTTTAACCCAGGGGAAGACCCCTTTGAGGGCGATCGCTATGACTTGGGCATTTTCCAGACTGAGAACAGCAGCCTGTACCTGTTTGGAGAGTTTCCCGAAGCCGACCCCACCCATGTTGCCGCCCGCAAAAAGTGGGATCAGCGCTGTAAAAAAATGAAGGGCTATTGCGGCTTAATCATCGCCAGGGGGGTGACGGGGGCATCTCGCGGCAATCCCCAGCCTCGTGACATGATGGCATTATTTGAAGCGCGATCGCTTTCGGCAAAAGAATTAGGACTAGGGATGCTTCAGCTGATGCCCCAGTTTGAGCTGGAATAGGTAGGGAAATGAACTGGTTTCTGGGGAGGGACGCTTGCGATTGGGTGACTTTTGGCAACAGGCGATCGTAACTTTTCTGAGACTACTGCCAAACCTCCGTCAAGTCCAAGACTAATCCCGGTAGCACATCTTCTCCTGACAAAGTGCTGGGATTGTCCAATACTTCCACATCCCGACCTTGCCCGTATATCTCGACCTTCCTATTTTTCCGGTCAATCAACCACCCCAAACGCGCTTGATTGTCCATGTATTCTCTCATCTTTGCCCTCAAGGGTTCCATGTTGTCAGACTTGGAGCGCAGTTGCACAACAAAGTCGGGGCATATGGGAGCGAAGTCTTCTTGCTCTTCAGGCGTGAGAGCTTCCCATCTTTCTCGACTGATCCAAGAGGCATCAGGAGAGCGATCGGCTCCATTGGGTAAGTGAAATCCTTCAGAAGAGTCAAACGTCTTGCCCAGTTGGGTTTGGCGGTTCCAGAGCCAGAGTTGTCCTGAAATGTCTTGGTTGTGGTTGCTCGTTTCGCTTCCAGTGGGGGGCATGACGATTAACTCTCCTGTCGCAGTTCTCTCCAGCCTTAAGTCACGGTTAACGATCGCAAGTTGCTTGAATTGCTCGTGACTAACTTGGAATGTTTTGGGAATGGTAAGCCTGGTGCAGGAAAATCCGAAGCTCCACTTCGCTGCGGTGGTTGTTGTGGGAAGAGTCAGGACGCTGTTTAGAAGCGATCGAGCAGGGTAATAGGTCCTCATCAAACAATTTTTTACTTTATTTATCTTTACCTAATTATTAAATAAAGATTAAGGATAGAGCAAGAAGAGAGTCTCATATATACTCTTCTAGTTAATTTAACTTAGGGTTTGTTTATAGAGATTTTTTGCTCGATTCATTGCAAATACTTAATCAAAGAAGATTAATTATATGGGTAAAAGAACTCAAATTATTAATGGGTTATTGTACATCAACATTGCTAGCTATAGTAAGCGCAAACAATTACTTCTATTCTGCTGTCTGTGCTTGTTATTTTTGATCCTCAATATAGGCAGCCTATTTTTGCCCTATAGAGAATCATTAACTTATGATGAGTGGTATTACTATCAGAGTGGGGTAGACATACTATCTGGAAAACCCTCAAAAACAAAATTACCAGTTCCTAATGTCATGCCTGCCTTGGCTTTAAATCCTCTTTTCAGCAAGGTCATTAGAGCAGGGATGCCCGATCAAATCATTTCTGTATCAGCCAAAAACTCAGAGAAAATATTTTGGGGTAAGTTAGCGACAATTTTTGTGTCTTTACTTTTGGCTAGCTATGTATTTCAATGGTCTCGTGAATTATATGGGGTTAATGCAGGTTTTTTAGCTTTATCTCTATACATACTTGATCCAAATATTATTGCTCATTCCCGTATAGTTCATCAAGACCTGTTTGGTGCTTGTGCTGTGTTTATTGCAACTTACTACTTCTGGAGATTCCTGAAGTTTGGAGGTGCAAAAAATGCTGTATTGAGTATGGTTACGTTTGGGATTGCTCAAATTACACGTTACACAGCAATCTATTTGATACCTATCTATTTGGTGCTAAGCCTTGGATTTTATAGGGCAACCCTTTTAAATCTCCTGAAAACTAGGAACTATAAAATTATTGGGTTGGGATTGAAAAAAGTTACTACTTACAGCCTATTATTATTATTCACTTCAATTATAATCATTAATATTGGATTTTGTGGGGAGAGGACATTTACGAAGTGGGGAGATTATAAATTTATTAGTAAAACTTTTACCTCCTTGCAATCCAAGCCTAGGCTAGCCTTCTTGAGAGAGTTACCTGTTCCAGTTCCCTATGCTTACCTCCGAGGTCTTGATGTTGGTAAAGCAAAACAGGATACTGGGATTGGTAGCGGGGCTCCTTATTTAATGGGTAGATTGGGCAGAGAAAATGGCAAACTAAAAGGCTTTCAGGAATATTACATCATTGCTTTTCTTTACAAAGTACCTATTGCTACTCAATTATTGCTACTCATAGCAATTATTAGTCTAATTCGTTATAGACAATATATTAATTTTTGGCAAAATGAGGCTTTTTTAAGCATTCCTTCTTTATTTTTTTTTATAGCTTTTAGTTTAACGACTGCTCAGCTTGGTATTCGATATATTCTCATGATATTTCCGTTTCTCTTTGTTTTCTCTAGCCGAGTAGTCTTAAGCTGGATAACAGTAAAAAAGAAATATCGTATCTTTATCACTAGTCTAATTACTTACTTGTTAATTTCTAATCTTTCTTATTTTCCCCATTACTTATCATATTTTAACGAATTGTTAGTTGATCGCAAACTTGCTTATACAATTCTAGCTGACTCTAACCTAGACTGGGGCCAAAACAAGAACTATTTAATTGATTATCTTAAAAACAAGCCTGATGTTATGTATACATCTCAAATAAAAAAATCCATAAAAGAAATTAATAAGGTAGAACTACCTAACCGAATTTTTGATCCGGAGCTTCCTAATTCAGGCACAGTTGTAATTAGTGCTAATGAACTTGTAGGTATAGTAGCAAAGCCCAAACATTATCAATGGATAAGAGAAAATCTACGACCTGTAGATCATATCGCCTATAGTTACTTAGTTTTCAAAATTCAACCTCAAGATTTACCCAGTAAAAAATCATAATAAGCTACCAAACCGTAGCAATGTTTTAGGCAAGGATTGTCGGCATACAAAAGCGATCGCATTATTCTCACTTCAAACGACCCGATCGCAAAATACTGACAATCAACCATAAACCCAAAAAACTCGCAGCAGCAAATAAGACATTGCTAATCAAAGACAGCTGACTCGTCCGCGCACTACTAGAAATAATCGCTGCGCCCATAATCAACGAACCCACCACAATACTAAACGAGAGCCGATTTGCCGAATCATCCACACTGCGCCGCAGGGGGTCGAGGTCTTTTATCGTGATATTCCACCTTAATGTCTCTGAAGTCACCCGGTCTAACAACAACTCCAACTGACGGGGAGATTGCAAGGAAAGACTTTTGATGTCAAGGGCAGTTCTTAGAACCGTTTGCAAAGGATTAGCGCCTAATAATTGACGGCGAAATAAATCCGTCATCAGGGGTTTGATTTCGTCTAGGAGGTTAATTTTTGGGTCGAAACTCCGAGCAACGCCCTCTAAATTCGCTAAGGTTTTTGCATACAAACCCATATTGCTGGGCAAACGGATTTTATTGTTCCGAGCAACTTGCAGCACCTCATAAAACACCTGGCTAAAGTTGATTTGCGAGAGGCTGATGTTGTAATACTTCCGCAACATTCGATCGTAGTCATTTGATAGCTGCGACAAATTTACAGGATGGGGCGACTCTGCCAACTCCAACGTCAACTGACTACATCGCTGGGCATCTAAGTCTACAATTGCTAACAACATCTCCGTCAAAATCTGCTGCGTGCGCGGGTCTAAACGACCAACCATCCCGCAGTCTAAAAGCGCAATCCGACCATCATTCAGATAAAATAAATTACCCGGATGGGGGTCTGCGTGGAAAAAGCCGTCAATGTAGAGTTGTTGAAAGAAAGTCCGAAATAAAAGCGTGGTAATTTCTTTGCGCTGAGTGTCAGCATCCTTCCCATCCCGTAAGGCAGGTAACTTCGCCAACAAAATGGGTACGCCCTCCAGCCACTCCATAACCATCAGCTTTTTGGTAGTCAAATCCCAGTAAATCTGAGGTACGACTAACTGCGTGGGGTCAAACCAACGGCTACTCGATAAGTTGCGGCGCAGTTGTTCAGTGTAGCCAGCTTCTTGAGTAAAATCTAGCTCTGCTTGCAAAGCCGTAACAAACTCCTCTGCTGTCCCCACAACATCAAAATTTTGCCCAAAGTTAGTACGAGACACCAACTCCGCCAGAGTCCGAATTAAAGTAATATCCTGAGCAACAACGACATCAATTCCAGGTCGCTGCACCTTCAGCGCCACTTCTTGACCGTTCTTTAACGTCGCCCGGTGTGTTTGAGCAATAGAACCCGCTGCAACGGCTTGGGGATTGATGGCGGCAAATGCTTCCTCTAACGGTTGTCGTAGCTGTTGCCGAATCAAGATTTCGACTTCACTCCACGGTACGGGGGGTACATTGGCTTGTAAGTCGGTTAAGGCGTCAATATATTCCCCCGGCAACAAATCAGGACGGGTACTCAGTAATTGCCCCAGCTTGACGTAGACTGGCCCCAAATCGACAAGAATGTTACGCAGGACAGCGGGAGTTGGTAGCTGCGGTTCGTCGGTTTTACCACCCGTTAGCAATCCTCGCATATAGTCCCAGCCGTTGCGGAAGACGACTTCGATGATTTCGCGTTGTCGGGAACTGGTTTGAGTTAAGGAAAACATCGTGCTTAGGCTAGGAAATAGGGACTAGCAGGTAAATTGGCACTAACCACTGATTGTTCTAGCGTTGATCGTCGCTAAGTGCCAATGTCCCTGGGGAGTAAATTACAGCAGCTTCCGAAGTTTCGGGTTAGCCCGCAGTACCTCACGTCACTTTCTTAAAGCAGGTCTCTTAATTTTGGGTCATCTTGGAGCGCTTTGACGACTTGCTTAATCTCCTGTGTCCGGTCTTTTTTCACAATCAATGTCACATTGCGATCGCGCACAACAACGACATCCTCCAGACCAATCGTCACAATCACCTCATCCTCACCCGTAGCATAAAAAATCGAGCCTTGCGTATCCATCCCCACATGCTTTGCCAGTTCCACATTTTGGGCATCCCCTTTTAACAGGCGCTCGATCGCATTCCAGTCTCCCAAATCGTCCCAACCAAACGACGCTGGGATGACATAAGTCAGCTGCGTCTTCTCCATCAAGGCGTAGTCTATACTCTTCTTCGGTAGTTGGGGATAAGCGGCTGAACCTTTTTGTTCCAAAGGACCAATGATTTCTGGCGCGTGGGTACGGAGTTCTTCTAAAACCACTCCAGCCCGGAAAATGAATATCCCACTGTTCCAGCTGAATCGACCCGTGGCGAGAAAGCCCTCGGCAGTCTCGCGGTCAGGCTTTTCTGTGAACCGCGTCACGCTGTAAACCGGCAATCCGCCAAAAGTGCCTGTCTCTTCGCCTTGTTCAATATATCCGTAACCCGTGGATGGGTAGCTCGGAGTGATGCCCAACGTGACAATAGACGCCTCAGCTGCCGCCATCTGAGCAGCGGCGTCGATAGTTTGTTGAAAAGCCAACTGGTCATCAATCCACGGGTCCGCGGGAAAAAAGCCCACCACCGCATCTTCCCCATACGCCCGTGCAATCTCAATGGTTGCCCACGCAACTGCGGGAGCCGTGTCGCGCCCCTCCGGCTCCAACAGCAATTTCTCCTCTGGCAGTTGGGGCAGCTGTTCTCTAGCACCCTCAGCAAGCTGGGCAGAGGTCACGACCCACAAATTCTCGTGACCTCCTGCTAGCTCACTCAGCCTATCAGCCGTTGCCTGCAAAAGGCTCTTGCCGCTCCCATCTAAACTTAAAAACTGCTTAGGTCGGTGCTTACGGCTCAAAGGCCAAAAACGCTCCCCTTTGCCACCGGCAAGAATCACAGGTATCAAGGATTTATCCATGACTGATAGTGCCCACTTAATTTTCTGCTATATCCTAGCCTCGCCTTTCCCAATTGAGCTTTTCCCCGCTCAATATGGTGATTGGAACAGTGAGTTAGTACGTTACGCTGCAGTCATGCCCCTCAGTGAGGAGCGATCGCGCAGGCTAAGATGTAGTAAAAATATCTAGGGGTCTTCTCTCTGATTGATGATTTAGGAATTTCTCGGTGGAAACTGCCATGCTTCCTCTAAAGGCTGATTGCCAAACTCTATACAAGACAGATTACCTGCAATGGATAGATACTACTGTAGAAAAATTGCGGAGTAGGGAATATGCGAATGTGGATTGGGACAGTCTGATCGAGGAAATCGAGGACATGGGGAGGAGTGAGCGAAGAAGCTTGAAGAGTAACCTCATTGTCGTTTTGGTTCACTTACTCAAATGGCAGTTCCAGCCTGAATGCAGAAGTGGAAGCTGGGAAGGTAGCGTCGTTGAGCATCGTAGACGTATTCGAGAAGCTCTTGACGATTCGCCCAGTCTTCAACCCTACCTTGAAAGCATTTTTGCTGAATGCTACCCGCAAGCAGTCAAGCAAGCGAAAGCTGAAACTAGATTGCCATTAGAGACATTTCCTCAGCTGTGTCCCTATGAGTTAGCAGAAGTCTTGAATGATGAATTTTTGCCGGAGTGAAATCGGTTATGCTCCCAGTAGTGCGTCTGTTGAAACCGTTTCAATGCATGCACAAGCATTGAGTTGCTGAGATTATAATCCTGCAAGGATTTCAGCATAATGTAGAACTGTACGCACAGGCTGTGGTTATTCCGGTGAGGTGAGGGTGAAAGAAAGTGTCGAACAGTCCCCAACAAGCTTGGGAGTTAAAGCGTCCGAAGGTTCTAGCAATTCTCAGGTAAATTTTGATAGTGGCGTTGAGGAGACCTTTGCCTCACCATCGAAACCAGCGTCCGAAGACCCGGAGGCGAAGGTCTTGCATCCCAATTCACGTAAGGCTAACTCGTCCGGTCGCCCCTACGTTCGCTGGTTTTTCTGGAGCGCTGCTTTTATCCTCACAGCAACGGTTTCTGCGGCGTTGGGGGCAACACTGGCACTCGTTACGCCATTGTCGCCCTTCATCGCACCTCTGAATCAAGGGTTAGGCTCGAAAGGGGAATTGTGGCGTCAAGGCTTTCAGTACAAACTAGCACGACCAGTCAACATCCTGGTCATGGGGATAGACCGAGTTCCAGACGCCCCGAAGAACTCACCACAAGTCTTTGGCGGTCGCAGTGATACGATGCTACTCTTGCGGCTAGACCCCACCGACAAGTCTGTGAGGATGCTCTCAATCCCACGCGATACTCAAGTAGAAATTCCGGGTGTGGGGGTTGAGAAAATCAACGATGCAAATGTTGAGGGGGGTCCTGCCTTAGCTGCACGGGTTGTCAGTCGCACTTTGAACGATGTGCCGATTGACAGGTACGTGCGCGTCACTACCGAGGCTTTTCGGGAATTGGTTGACCTCGTGGGTGGGGTTGAGGTTTTTGTACCCTACCCGATGAAATATGTGGATGTCACTCAAAACTTGAATATTGATTTAGAGCAGGGGTGGCAAACCTTGAATGGAGACCAGGCAGAACAGTTTGCCCGGTTCCGCAAAGACCAGTATGGCGATATTGGTCGTGTACAACGGCAGCAGTCACTCCTCAAGGCGCTGCGACAGCGTCTAGTTAGCCCAACGGTGTTACCGCGTTTGCCAGAAGCGATTCGGGTGATGCAGCAGTATGTTGACACAAATCTCAGCTTGGAAGAAATGCTGGCGCTGGTGGGCTTTGGTCTTAAGTTAGAGCCAGATGACTTCAAAATGGTGTTATTGCCCGGTCGCTTTAGCGCTCCGAATGAATATGTCGCTAGCTATTGGATTATGGACCCAGCAGGGCGAGACCGGGTGATGCGTGAATATTTCCAGCAAAACTCAGAGTGGAGTTCGTCAGATATCAGCAGTTCAGTTAATCACGTGCGAGTTGCCATTCAAAATGCTACGGATGATCCGGAACTTAGTTACCGCGTTGCCAAGTATTTGGCAGAAAAGGATTTTCATAATGTTTATATTGTCAAAGATTGGTCTGACCATCTGCGCCAGACTCAGATTATTGTCCAGCAAGGTGATTTGGAGGCAGCGGCTACTCTCAAAAAAGTATTAGGACTCGGTAAAGTAGACGCATCTTCTACTGGCGACCTCGATTCTGAACTGACGATTCGATTGGGTGAAGATTGGCTCGATAGGAAGCTGTAGATTTGAGAGTTAAGGGTTAAGGATTGAAGGTTAAAATAGTTCTGAATCTTGGCTCCTGAGTCTTTAGATTTCTTGCCAAAATACGAATTTAGGAGTTGGAACCACAGATGAACACAGATGAACACAGATAAATACAGATGAAATCGGATTTGTCTGTTGGTTTCGATAGACTGTGTGCAAGAGGTCTCTTCTTTGGTGACAGTTTAAGCTGCGGAATGTGGGGTTTGAGGATGATAGTTTTTAATTTCAAAGCGATTAAAACTTTTCTAATACGCTTATTAGGGCTAATATTAGTTCTTGCTCTGGCATGGCTCTGGGTATTGTTAAGTGCCACCCCCGCCTATGCTCAGGACAGCAGCATTAACTACAACAGTACTAATTTAAACAATCGTGACTTCTCCAACGCTGATTTAGTGGGCGCTGTTTTTGTTGCAGCCGAAATGCGGGGAACCAACTTCCAGGGAGCTGACCTGACGAATGCTATCCTGACTAAGGGAGTGCTGTTGGGAGCAAATCTGGAAGGAGCGAATCTTACTGGCGCTTTGCTAGACCGGGTGACGTTGGACAATGCCAATATGACCAACGCCATCTTTACCGAAGCAATCATGACGCGCACTCGCTTCTACGACGCTGACATCACTGGCGCTGATTTTACGGATGCGCTTATCGACCGATATCAAGTCTCACTTCTGTGTGAACGTGCCAGTGGAGTTAATCCTGTGACTGGCGTCTCGACGCGGGATAGTTTAGGCTGTCGCTAAGCTTGGCGTTGCCAGTTGCGCTAAAGGTTCCCAGTTGAGAACGTCCTGTAGTAATGCTTGGTAGCCAACCACATTAGGATGGAGTCCGTCTTTAGACAGGTGCTTGGAGCACCAATCAGTACCACGCGACTTCCACACCTCAAAGATATCCAGGTAGGGAATTTGACGCCTCAGACAAGCCACCCGTGTTGCTTCTTTGTAGCGGTACTGGTCAGCATGATTGTAGTAAAAACAATCTAAAAACGGCATTTTCGTTTCATCCACCGGCACCATGCCGACGAACAACACCGGACACAGTTGCTGTGCTTGGTCTAGCAGGTTGGTCATTTCTGCCTGGAAAGTCTCAAAAGCTGTAAAATTCCGCCCATCGGGACGACCGAGACGCCCCGAATCATTAACACCCACAGAAAGGATAATCGCATCTGGTACGCGATTCTTGAGTTCACCGCGACGGCGAAACTCCTGCTCTACACGCTCTTGTACTTGCTTTACTCCGTCCCCCCGGACGCCCAGATTGTAAAGAACATGACCTGGACTATCTGGCATCATCCACTGGCGTCGCAGTCGCTCTACCCAGCCGCCGCCTTCCGGGTCACCAAATCCATAGATGATGCTATCTCCTAGGACTACTAGCTTTAGGGGGAGTCGATGGGTTTGTCGGAACGGCTGAAAGCTACGAGTGGCAAGTGTTCCCATAGATTAAGAGTACCTAGTCAGTTGATTGTTAACAACTCGACACATTCACAAATTTACACAATAGTACGCTAAATTACCTACCCATAAAGATATTTGACGGCAAAATCGCAGTTAGTCTTAATTTGAAACGCGATCGCTTTTACCTCTCTCAGCCTGAGTCAGACAAAGTTTTTAAGTCTTTGTTCTCCAAAAAGATGTGTCTTAATTATTGACATACGAGGGAATTTATGCATCCAAAAACTGAATGGCTTCATCAAATCTTCATATTATCTGGCTGTCTTCTTTGAGAAATCCTTAACTTCATCCCTAGGGGTGTGCCCTGCTGCCTAAGTCCTCACTCCTGTTAAACTGAAAGGTGCAAGGTGGCCGATTCAGGTAACTGAGTTTACCAAGCTAAAGGCTAATTGCCAACCACTCACTCCCGAACCCTAACAAAGACTTATGCTGCACAAGCGTTACCAGTTTGATTCAAGCCAGATTATGCTCCGTGCGGAGGAGCTAGTGAGTGCAGCTTCCAATCGCTATCGGATTACGGTGCAAGTGGCTAATCGTGCCAAGCGCCGTCGCTACGAAGACTTTGAAAATATCGATGATCCAATGATGAAGCCGGTGCTGCGGGCAATTATCGAGATGTCCGATGAACTGACACAACCGGAAATTATTGGTGATTAGACCCCTACCATCACTGTAGCTTCCGACGAAAGAATAATCGCGATCGCGTCCAAAATGCTCAAAGCGAGACCAAAGGGCAAGGCTATCCGGCTGACGCTGCGTTTAACTATTGCAACTTTGACTGGCGTCTGTCTGTGCCTCTGCTTGCCAGAGGCTACAAAGACAGGCGTCTTCAAGTTAATTGGCTCACAGCCTGCTACTGCCCAGATTTTTAGCTCACAGGATTCTTGGCGGCAAGTTTATCAACGTTTACCGAATTTTCCGCTGGAGAACCAGTATGTCAGTAATGAGACTGGCAATGTGGATTCAGACAGTACGCTGGCAAGTCGGTTGATTCGGTATCACATCTTTGTAAAAAGTCGTCCTCCTAATTACCGTTTGGATTGGAAGTTGACGCTAGCTGACTATCTGGGCGCACATGAATACCTGGTGGAATCTCAATATCCAGGTGGTAATACTTTACGGCAAAATCCAATCGAAGGCGATCGCGCCGCGATTGAAAAGCTGAGTCGGGCACAACGCGATGCTTTGATAGATGTGTTAGTCAGCCTCTTCAATCCCAATCCCAGCGGAACATCAGCACCGGCACCCAGTGCCTCGCCACCGCCACCAACAACCCCCAATCCCAGAGCAACCCCATCGTTACCGAAACCGGGAGATGCTCAATTGCTATTGCCTTAACGTGGCTAAGTGTAGACAGTAGAACTCTTGCACGCAATCCTTTCTTTAGGATTTGGAACCACAGATAAACACAGATGTAGACGCGAAGCGGCTTGCCGTTAGCGAAGCGAGGCGAAGCCTAGGCTACACAGATGAAATCGGATTGGAAAGTTGATTTCGATAGACTGGGTGCAAGAGGTCTAGTGCCTGCGGTTTTCTACGGCAGCTATTGCGTAGAATTTATGGAACGTCTCGTCAAAAATGGACCAGGCTGGCGTCTTGGCTGGAACCCCCAGGCTACTGATTATCAAGGTTTGGTCGGTGGAGATGACTGGGCAATTGAGCTAACTGAGGCAGAGTTAGATGACTTTTGCCGATTATTGGGGCAGCTAGCCCAGACAATGAGCCAGATGGCAAGTGAGTTGATGGATGAGGAGAAAATTGCCTGTGAAGCGGAAAGCGATTTGCTTTGGATGGAAGTGGAAGGCTATCCTTCAGCCTACACCCTGCGCTTCATCTTGAACACTGGACGCCGCTGTGAGGGGAGTTGGCTTGCTCAAGCTGTTCCGGGTTTGGTTCAAGCTGCTCAGTCGCTGAAAGTATTTTAGATAGTTGTTTTGATGCCAAATGTTGTGATATTCTGAATAAATGTGCCGGGGCGTAGCGCAGCTTGGTAGCGCACTACTTTGGGGTAGTAGGGGTCGTGGGTTCAAATCCCGCCGCTCCGATAATTAGAAGATAGCCAAAAACCCCTACTGACAAACAGTCTGTGCCTAATATTTCCAGAAAATTCTTTTTGGGGGTATTAGGCTTTTGGCTGTTATTGGCTGTTATCTGGCAGTCAACGCTTGACTTTTGAAGATCATCTGAATATCATCATCCAGGTAAAGCACCACAGAAAGAGACGTGGGTGGGTGATAGCCAGAATGAAAACACAACAAACGAAAGCATCTACCGGATTGGTAGTGATTGAGGACTTTAGGAATAAGCTTCGGTTACGCCTACCCTGCGCTATTACTGGTAGCAAGAACAGGTACATCTCCACTGGCTTGCAAGCTACTCCGGAGAACTGGAAGAAATTACAGATCAAAGCTTTGGAGATTGAGGAAGATATAGCGACTGGGCATTTTGATTCAACACTGGCTAAGTACAAACCACAGTCTCACCTGTCCCTCGTTAAGCCTGTCGATAAGCCACAGAGCGTTCCTACAGTGGCTGAACTATGGGAACTCTACACAGACTACAAATCCAAGTTGATTGAAATTACCACAATCAAGGCAACTTACAAGCGTGTAAAAAATATAATTGCTTTATTCCCCAGTAATGATTTAAAAGATGGTGTAGTTATCCGTGATTGGTTAGTGGCTAACAAATCTACCTACACTGCTAAATTAGCGTTGTCGCATATATCAGGCTGTTGTGAATGGGCTGTTGAGTCGAATCTAATCGCAAGCAATCCTTTTGCTAAAATGGCTCAACACATAAAGGAGAGCAGAACTCAAGAGAGTGATGGGGAAGAGATTGATCCATTCACGGCACAAGAGCGAGACGCAATCATTGAGGCATTTGAGAACAATCGCTACTATAAGCATTACACCAATTTTGTCCGCTTCCTATTTATGACCGGATGTCGCACTGGGGAAGCGATCGCCCTGAAGTGGAAACACATCAATCCTGAAATGACTCAAATTACCTTCTCTGAGTCTTTTAGCAGCCATTTTAGCGCTCGGAAGGATACGAAAAATCACAAATCCCGTAAGTTTCCGATTAATGCTCAACTCAAAGCGCTCTTGGAATCAATCAAGCCTAAAACCTGCAATCCTGAAGACTTACTTTTCCCTAGTCCAACAGGTAGAGAGATTGATGGGCATAACTTTTTGAATCGCGCTTGGAAGGGATATAAAAATAGGCACGGTAATCAAGTCGATGGCATCGTTACCCAATTAGTGAAAGAAGGGAAAGTTGAGCGTTATCGCTGCCAATACAATACCCGCCATACTTTCATAACAATGGCTCTAGAATCTAATGTTAGTGTTTCACAAGTAGCAAAATGGGTAGGTAATACTCCAGAAATAATTATGAAACACTATGCAGGTACATTAAGACAAGTGCAAGTACCTGAATTCTAAAGCTAGTCAAAATATCAATGTAGCTCATGTGATGCACAAGACATAACATGACCTCAGGTAACTGCTAAAGTGCGATAGACTATTTGCTTCCTGTTTTGCACCGAAGACGATCAATGCTAAAGCGTTTAACCAGTCGCCCTCTCCTCATAGCGGCTGTGTTTCTCGTCTTCATCGCCCTTACCCCAATTATCAAGCTATCTACCAGGCAGCCAATCATGACATCTGCTCCCCAGCTGCTCACTGACCCGTTTTTGCAACTGCCGACAGAGACTTCAGTGCGAGTGGTTTGGTTTACTGAGTTTGCGGGTTCCGGGCATACCGTCGCCTACGGACAGGGACTCAGTCGTAGTGCCACTGCTACTACCACTAAACTGACGCGGACTCGTGAAGACCAGAAATCTAGAGTAGGGAACCAGACAGAAGACGGGCAGGTTTACAAAAAGCCAACGATGCGGGACATCTGGCGTCATGAGGCTGAAGTTACTAGGCTGACTCCTGGCGATCGCGTTCCTTATCGGGTGACGAGTGTGCGGGAAGATGGGCAGACTGTTAACAGCAACCAGTTTACCCTTGCTCCCAAACCAACGCCACAGACGCCCCTAAAAATTCTCTTGACATCTGACCACCAGTTGATGCCGATGACAGCGGCAAATCTCCAGAAGGTGGCTGAAACGATCGGGCAAGTTGATGCTGTTTTCCTTGCTGGTGACTTAGTAAATATTCCCGATCGCGCCTCAGAATGGTTTGATGACAATCGGGGGGGTGCCTTCTTTCCTTGTCTTCAGGGTCGTGCAAATTACGAACTGGATAGAAATGGTGTCAAAACGACCTATACCGGCGCGTCGTTGATTCAATATGCCCCACTATTTCCAGCCACTGGCAACCATGAAGTAATGGGGCGTTTTTCTATGGATAGCAGCTTGAATGATCAGTTCAATGAACCCTACCCCCGCGCTGCTGCCACAGCGATTTACAAAAAAAATGCCAAGCAATTGAATGCCACTAATAACCCAAAACAGCCCGAAGTTTGGCTGAAAAACAATTCCTTTAATACCGACACCTACAACGAGATTTTCACCCTACCCCAAAGCAATCCTAGTAGGGAAAATTATTACGCCGTAACCTTCGGGGACATCCGTTTGGTGGCGCTGTACATCACCAATATCTGGAGGACACCCAGCCTAGACGCAGATGCCAAAGGTAGATATCGTGAACGGGAAAAAGACTTGAACAATCCAGCAGCGTGGGGATACGGGCAGCATATCTTTGAGCCGGTGCGTCAGGGTAGTGCCCAGTACAACTGGCTGGAGAGAGAGCTTAACAGCAAACAGTTCAAGCAGGCAAAGTATAAGATTGTGATGTTTCACCATCCTCCTCATACCCTGGGTGACAACATTGTCCCGGCTTATACAGACCCAGTGCAGCTGATTGAGCGGGATGCAAAGGGGAGCATCAAAGCAGTGCGTTACGAGTACCTCAAGGGAGCCGATTACATCATTCGTGATGTGGTGCCACTACTAGAGGCGGCGGGTGTGCAACTGGTGTTGTATGGACACTCGCATCTGTGGAACCGCTTTGTGAACCCCGCTGGGATAAACTTTTTGGAAACGTCGAATGTGGGTAACACTTACGGCGCTTATATCGGCAACAAGAAGCGCCCGGTGCCCACTGGCTATCAGGCAGAATATGCCGCCAGTGGTGACCCCAATGGCTTAGATCCGGTGATGCCAACGCTTGCGCCACTGCTGGGAGAAGATAACCAGCCGTTGCCTTATCTGGCGAGTAACGATATCACGGCTTTTAGCATATTAGACACCGGCACTGGTATTGTGAGCAGCTATCGCTTTGACACGCGATCGCCTGAATCAGAGGTAGTGAAATTTGATGAATTCAGGATCGCTCAACCGATTAAGTCGAGAAAAACGCCTAAGAAAAGCGTGGTGCTTGTTGCTGTCGTCACACTGATTATTACAGCTCTATTCATCGCCACTTGGCTAGTTGGCAAGCAAGTTTAAGGATCTTGTAGAGACGCCATTGCGCCGATAAAGAGCAGTGTCATACCGATCAAGTGCAGCTGAGCAGAAATAACTTGCCTGAATACTCCTATGATTTATTAGTGGCTAATGGATAATTGCTACTAGCCATTAGCAATTAGCAGCTAGCATAATTGTTCAACTGAAAGTCAGATGAAGTATCTAGGCTCAGGTCTTCTATTCCTTTTTTTAGTGACACCCAAAGCTTTGGCAGAGCCGTTTAAGCATCCTTCTGTTGAGGAAAATCACTGCTTACCAGCAAATTCTCCCTCAGTTAGGCAGAACCCCCTTTTAGAGAATTTTCAAATTAATCCTCCCTCAATTCCACTGTGTGAAGCTGCTGAGTCAGTTGCCCCTATTACTCTTCCAAAAGAGAAAAAAATTGTTACTGTTAGTCCAGTTTCAGTTAGTCCAGTTTCAGTTAATGCACTTTCTCATCAAGACGCTGAAGTTACGGAAAAGAAAACAAATATCTGTAGCTCGCCCAGTGTTCAGGGGAGCGTACATAAACTACATTCTTGCGTGATAACACCCCCAGTTGTTACACAGACACCTGTTATCGCCGAGCAAGTTTCACCAACTCAGCCCAATCAGGACAGTGCTGAGATGTCTGAAGCGTTTTCAGCGGACGAGGCGATGACTCAGGTGACTTCAGTCTCACAACTGTCAGATGTGCAACCGACTGACTGGGCTTTTCAGGTGTTGCGATCGCTCGTAGAACGGTATGGTTGTATTGCCGGATACCCAGACAGTACCTTCCGGGGGAATCAGACACTAACACGCTATGAGTTTGCGGCTAGCTTAAACGCTTGTTTGCAGGGAATCGGCAAATTGAGCCTCAGCCAAGACGATTCACTGACCTTGCAAAAACTGAAAGACGAGTTTGCTACTGAATTGGTGAACTTGCGAAGTCGGGTTGATGCGCTTGAGACTCGTACTAATGAAGTGGAAGCCAAGCAATTTTCTCCCACAGTATTTTTTGGGGGACAAGTCATTTTGGGATTGGCAACGGCTGCTGGAGGAAACCCACCAGGTAGGGGAGAAAATAACACTGTTCTGAACTACTTGAGCCAATTGCAAATTGCCTCATCGTTTACGGGTAAAGATGTTTTACGAGTCGGTTTGGCAACGGGGAATTTTGATAATCGAGGTTTTGCCAATCCTAATTCGCTCAATACCAATATGTCTCTGCTTTCGTACCAGACAGATTTAGACAATCAGATTCAGTTGAATTCTTTGGAGTATCGGTTTGCTGGGTTTGGCGATCGCGTTGTCTTCACACTCAAGCCTGTCGGCTTTAGATTAGATAATGTTCTAAGTCCCAACTCGACCTATTCTGACGCAGGTCAGGGAGCAATTTCGCGTTTTGCCGAAGTCAATCCTGTTTTCAGAATTGGAAATTTGGATGCTGGGATAGGCTTGGACTGGTTGGTTTCTGATAAAGTGCGCTTGCAATTTGCCTATGGTACTAGAAATGGCACTAATGGGGCAAAAGGGCTGTTTGAATCAGATCATAATGCTTTAGGAGTGCAGCTTTTACTCAATCCCACTCCCCCTCTAATCCTTGGTTTAGCTTATGTGAATGGCTATTCCAGGAATGGTCAATTAGATACTTTTACAGGTAGCAATAATGCTGATATTTCGGGAGGATTCAATGAGCCTGCCCGAATTCATGCTCTTAGTGCTACTCTGCGGTGGCGCTTAGCTTCTAACATCACCTTTGGAGCCTGGGGAGGCGTGATTTTAACTGATGCCACCTTTGGCGCTTTTGTTGATGCAATATTGACCCGTTCCATAGACTTAGATGAATTAAATGCCCTCACCCTCTCTACCACTTACCTGTTTTCTTTGGGTATATCTGATCCATTTGGGAGAAAAGGAGATTTGCTAGCCTTTTTAGTGGGTCAACCTCCCAAGCTGAATGCTGGGATTTTAATTGAGCGTGTAGACGAAGGTACTTCCTTGCATTTTGAATCATTTTATCGCTTTAAGGTGAGTGATAATGTATCTGTTACTCCTGGTTTCTTTATCGTTACTGACCCTGGCCACATTTCCAGGAACAACAATATTTTTGTAGGAACTATCCGTACTACTCTCAGCTTCTAGGGTCTGTTTTTAAATCCCTGGAAGGGCGAAGCATTTGTAGACAAAATCTAGGCTTGAGACATACATACTGGTACAAATGCTTCGCCCCTACAAACGATTTTGGACTTTGCAAACACGCCCTAGGATGGAATTTATCTAGGAGAGTTAACTAAAAAATAAAACGTTTCAAAAGGTAAGGTGTCTTATGTTTTCCCGATTAAACCAGCGATTAGTTCGCCGTCGTATCTGGCGAATCGTTCAGATTTTTCTGGTTGGTCTATGTTTAGTCTTAGCATTTGGACTGCCTCGCCTTCCCTCCGTTGCTCAACAAATTACTCAAGCAGGGATTATTGAAATTTTGGACAGCGATCAAGTCTTCATCCAAAACAGGAAAGCACGAACGGGAAATGTAGTGACATTAGGACAGCAAGTGCGTACAGGTCAAGCAAGGGCGGGATTACGTTTCAACAACAATGCCGCATTGCGCTTAGGCAGGAATTCCTCCCTGGTTGTCGGTAGTCAGTGCGTTCAACTTCGGGGAGGGCTAGTTGTAGTATCTGGTACAAGAGGATGTGTTGGTTCGGTTATAGCCGTGACGCGGGGTACAATCTATACGTTAGAGATGGATGAAAGGGGTCAGGGGGAGATTAAGGTCTTAGAGGGTCAAGTGGAAGTCTCTAATTTAGACAATCCCCAGGTTAAGCCAGTTATATTGAATCAATTGCAAAAGGTTGTTATTAGTCCAACTGGAGAAATAAGCGCGATCGCACCACTCACAGCGGCAGAATTAAAGGAAATCTTGGCAGGAGAACTTTTTGAGGGGTTCAAAGTACCACTTCCTAGTCAAGAATCACTGCCAGTTGTGAGCCGAGTTCAGGGGTTTACAAGGACTTTTCTAAGAGATGCCCTCGGTGGCACAGACACTAGATTTGATGACTTTGATGGTCAAAAAAGGGAACCCTCAATTGTAATTGTTAACCCCAGTGTCACGCCTGGGATTTTCACAAGAACAGGTGATAATACAGCTAACTTTATAGGTACCGATGGCACTGTCACTAACATTAGTGTGGATTTTGATAACCAAACTATCACAATTAATGGTAATTCCGGTGTAACTAATTCCCTTGGACTGAGCGGCAACAATGCTTCTGGTACAGTTGTGAATGCCGATGGTACGCTTACCAGAATTGAGGTTTTCGGTGTAGAACTTGAAGAACCTCCGGTCGGCCAGATTTTCCCTGGAACTCTGACAACTGGAATTGCACCTGACCGCTAAAGAAATTCAGGTTGATTTATAGCTAGTCTATTTGAGTTATGAATAATAATAAACCACAGAGGCACAGAGAACTCAGAGAAAGAGGGAAGAGAGAATTTCACAAATCATTTAGACTGGCTATAGATACTTGTGAAGGTCTTCAATCACTTGGTAATAAAGCCTGTGCTCGTCTCCCTTTAAACCAACAACGCTATACAGTTGGACAAGATTTTCTTCCCGTCCTTTGAGCGGATGTTCTCCCACGCCAATTACTTCTACTTCGTCTTTTACCAGTTGATACAGTGATTCAGTAATTAAAA
>CBDTXL010000005.1:0-58241 GCA_965364435.1 uncultured bacterium | reverse complement strand
ATCTGATATCTGAACCACAATCAATTAAGAGTTTATTCCCTTGCTCATTAACTAAGAGCATATTCGATTGAAAATTCCCATCCCCAACCGTGAAAGCAGAACCTGAACCTAGAAAAATTAACTTCATCATTTTCCCCTTATTCAATAGTTAACGCTAATTCTAATCTTGCTAAATCTCAAAAAACTAGAAAAAACTAACGTCAAAGCATATTTAAAAACTCAGCTTTAGTTTTAATTTATTTAATTTCAAAGAAAACCAGAGACTATACAAGGTTGATAATGGCATGCAGGGGTGTCCGCAACTGAGCGGCAATGTCGTGAACGGCTTCCTGCTCCTTCCGAAATGAGATATAGCCCGTCCAAGCCACTACTGTGATCATGTGCATAATGAAGGGTACTGTGACGAATATTCTCAGGGGAAGTTTGGTAGAAGTTTTAGAAACAAAACTATTTATAAATTGAATTGGCATTGGAACAAGTCCTCTTCAAATGTTCGGCTTTTAAGTAAGTGGACATAAATAAAGTCAACGTCGTTGGTTTGGTGGGCAATGTCGGTCAATTTGCCGAGGGCTTGGAGTAGATGATGCATAATGGACATTGCCCACTATACGTTTAATTTTGTTTACCTACTTAGAGCCTATCCGAAAAGTGAGTTTTAGGGATTTGAAACCGCAGATGTAGGCGCTTTCTTCGGCTTGCCGTAGGCTACACAGATGAACACAGATGAATACAGATGAATACAGATGAATACAGATATTTAGTCATCATGGACATGATTTTTCGGATAGGCTCTTACTGCACTTAAAGTGATTTGTAGAGAGCATCAAGTTTCGCTTCAATATCCGGTGGTTTCGCTGTAAAATGAATGTAGAAACTTCCCATATCTGCTGGTTTCTCAAAAACCTTGGCATAGATATCTTCGCTGATTTCTAGTGGATTGCTGCGGCTGAGTAAGTTGAGCTTAATATTGCTGAACACCTCTGGTACTGCTATTGCTTCTCCATGGCTACAGCGAACCTTAGCTCCCTTGTCCGAAAGCTCTACTAAACTTCCCTGGAAGAGGGTATTACTTAGATGTTTTCCGTCCAAAAGTATGTACTGGATGGGAATTTCTTCAAGTAGAGGCAAGAATACTTCTTCTTCTTTAGCCAGAAAGAGGTTGTATTCTCCACTAATGCCCCCAATTTCATAGATGATGATCGGTTCTTTAACTCCTTTCGGTTTTACTTCCTTTTGACCGTCGATTCTGACGATTGAACCTAGCTCTTTTAAGGTTGGTTCCGAAATGAAAATCTGACCGCCTGTTGTATAGGATTCGATACGGTAAGTGAGGTTGACTTGGCTGCCAACAACACCATACTTGCAGCGTTTATCTGAGCCGATATTTCCTACCACGACTTCCCCAGTGTTGATGCCGATACCCATTGCTAGTGGCGGTAAGCCCAACTCCTTCATCTTCTCGTTGACAGCAGTCATTGCCAACTGCATGGCAACGGCGCAAGCGACAGCCCTTTTGGGATCGTCTTCTCTTGCCGTGGGAGCACCAAAGAGAACCAAAATCCCATCGCCCATGAACTCATCAATGGTTCCCTGATACTTGGTAATCACATCTGCCATGTATCCCAAATAGAGGTTAATGATTTTAATTACCTCTTCAGGAGACAAGCGTTCTGATTCGGCAGTGAATCCTCTGATATCGGAGGTCAGTATGGTGATTTTTCGCCTCTCGCCACCAAGTTTCAATCCTTCGGGGTTTTCCAGCAAATTAGCTACGACTTGAGCGGTCAGGTAACGCCCAAAAGTGTTACGAATCTCTTTGGCTGTGCGGGCAACGTAAGCAGTGATGGCGATCGCAGATCCGGCTAGCGCCAAGAAGGGTGGAACTACAGGTATCCACCAGCCCCCCAAGAAAGCTGTGTATGTGATACCGAACAACGCACTTCCTGCCAGAAAAAGACCAGCTGTCCCTTGGAATGAAAAGGATTTCAGCCCACCTGCATATCGCAATCGCCAATTCAGGATTGCACCGATGCCAGACCAGAGCAAAATCCACAAAGCCTCCAAAGGCTCCGACCAAGTTTTGATCAGGGGGCGACCGTCTTTAGCCGCACTGATAATCTGGCTAGCTAGATTGGCATGAATTTCTACCCCAGCCATGCGCCCGGAGGGCGATCTCGTGTAGGGGGTGAAGAATAAATCCTGAAAACTCTCGCCAACAGCACCAATCAAGATAATGCGTCCGCGCCCCCAATCTGGTGATACCCGGTCTTCTAGAATGTCTGTGAGCGAAACAGTGTCAAAATGCCTGCCCGGTTCCCGGTAGTTGAGTAATACCTGGTAGCCACCGGCAGAGGCTCGCACATAGCCGCCGTCATTGGCTCCAAAGCGCACAACTTTTGTCTTACCCAACTGCCAATTTTGGGTCCCCTCAATAGACTGGGGGACAATGCCAAAACCCTCCAGATAAAGCAAAGCTAGATACAGACCAAAGCTAGGGACAGGTTTCCCATCTCGATCAGCCACGTATAGCAAGCCGCGCCGCACCTTACCATCTTCATCAGTGAGCAGGTCATTTGCACCCACTTGCCCTTTGGCTTTTAGCACAGGGGGCGGGGGAACTGTCTCACGGCTGCTATTGCCAACGACTTTTTGGATGCCAACCAGATTCGGGGTAGATTTAAAGACTTGAACTAATTCCTGATGACCCGGTTCTACAGGTTGATCGCGATAAATATCCAGACCAATCGCTGTCGGATGCCGAGCTTTCAGTTTCTTCAGTAACTTGGCATAAATGCCATCGGGTATAATAGCATGCCCGATCTTTTGCACGTCTGCTTCATTAATGCCGACAATCACAATCCGGTCGTCGCGTGGTTCTAGGGTTCGCAGACGAAAAAATTGATCGTAACCTGCCCACTCTGCTGACTGTAATAAACTAGCAGAGCGCCCTATGAGAATTAATGCTGCGATACTAGGCGTGGTAATCCACACACCGCGCCATTCCCAAAAAAACCGTTTTAACCTTAGCCACATAGAACTGCACCGAGATTACTGCTCTGGTGTGCGGTACTCGATGAAAGGTGCTTGAGCGATTTGGGTCAAGCCAACTGAGTTTAAAAGTTCTTCCCATTCATCTGGCTTTGAACTGCGCAACTGAGACACCAGCATCAGAGTTTCCGGCCAAATCCTAGCGGTTGCATATAATTTTGCCTGCTCTAATGGTGTTGCCTGTTCTACCTTTGTCTTCAGGTCTGGACTCAGTTCAGTACGCTGTATCCACCCCTCAACGTATAGATTGCCACTCAGGTCTCCATCAGGAGCTATGCAATTGAGTGCAAACACCCAGCGATAATTCTTGCCAGTTTCTAAAGAAACATTTGCCGGAAGGCTCAGTTTAATAATACCGGGAGTAGAAACAGAGGAAGTAGGAACATCGGAACTAAGAACAGTTGGAAGTCGAAGCGTTGTCTGGTAAACCTCATTATCCTGCTCGTCAGATAGCAAAAATTCGGCGGACTTTGCAGTAGTTTCGGGAACATACACAAAAAATGTCGGATTGGCAGCAACAGTTAATGTCTGATTGGCAGGAACCCTTGTACGCTGATTCAATTTGTTGCGTATGGGCATCAAGCCAGTTAGAGGCATTTGGTTTTGCTGGTTTTTCTTTGAACACGAACCGCGTGTTCCGCCCCCAATTGCGCCGCCTCCAGGTTGTCCTATGCCCTGTTCAACTGGGAATTCAAGACTAACTTTCCACTCCGGGTAAGGCTCTGCCCGAAGCCCGACGGGCAAGCTAGAGAAAATTACAAGTGCTGGAGAGAGCAGGATGGCAAGGCTCCTCCAAGCAGGAAGATATTTTTGTTTTTCCATGATAGAAATATCTCCTTTTAGGAAATTAAGTTGAGTTTTTACACCATTTTGGTTTATCAAGAGCAACATTTGAATTTCTCAAACTACCTACTGGTAAAATTTTCAAAATTCAAAAACCAAAATATAAAAGGGTATTACACTTGAGTACCAGAATGTCAAGAATAGGCGCACAATGCGAAGCTCCACGACCTCGCTACAGGGCCTAGTTTCTATTACAGTATCGCTGCGTAAACATGCATCAGCACATCAGCGCTCATCAGTTAATTATCCAAAAGAAAAGTCTTTGAAAATGTAAGCTTAGCCTTACTAGTTGGACTTTTTGTTCATGTCATCGGGCTTGCTCAATGCTGCGTTCCTTTTGGATGATTTGAACGTATTTAGTCTCCAGAGTAACATAATATTTAATCCGACGCAAACAGGCAAAAAATTAATGCTACCGAACCCAATGTTTGCAAAAAATAGTATCAGCTAAATCTAGCACTCCTCAAGTGATGCTTGCAATTTATCTGGCAGTCGGTAATGATGGGTAGCTGGTGGCTAATTGGTAACAGCTTTTTTAGATAAATTCACAACAAAAATGTTGTGATTCCGGTCTCCCACCCGTTCATAGATGAACTTATCAACACCATGAATGGCTAGATAGACTCCCAGTCCACCCATCTGCCGCTGCTCTATGGGCAGAGCCAAATCATCCGGGTTCGGTCTCTCGGTGGGGTCGTAGGGGGCACCAGTGTCTTCAAGGGAGATGGTTAGGGATTGCTCGTCTACAACGGCTTGCAAATCTAATACTCCTTCGCGACCCGCTTCCTCATAGCCGTGAATAATGATATTGGTGGCGATTTCGTCCACTGCCAGACGAAGGTTATAGGAGGCTTTGCTATCCAAACCGGTTTCTGCCGCTACTGCCATCACATATTGCGCGATCGCTCCCAAAGAGTTTAGCGTTCCAGGGACAGTTAAATGTTTCATAACGAATGGTTCCAGTACTGATTTACGTTTTATTTTTTCCTTCGGTTAGGGGTAGCCGCTGTACAGCGAGCATGGTAATGTCATCAAATTGTTGGGCATTGTCAATAAAAGCGAACAAATTAGTTTTGATGCGCTCCAGCATCTCAATGGCTGAGGGGGCAGGCTGTTCCAAGAGTGGTAGAAGTCGCTTAAGAGTAAAAAACTCATGGCTAGGGGCACGAGCTTCTGTTACTCCGTCGGTATAGCCAATCAAAATGTCACCCGGTTCAAGCTGAACCTGCTGAATTTTAAACTTCATGTCTGCCATTATTCCCACAGCGGGTCCCGTAGGATTGAGACTCTTCTTCACGCCTTCGGAGCCAACAATTAAAAGAGGTTCATGTCCACCATTGATGTAGGTCAGTGAATTCGTCGCTGGATTGAGCACTCCAAAAAAGAGCGTGGCAAACATACTCATCTGACCATGATTTTGAGCGATGTAGTTGTTCGTTAACGCAACAGCTTTGAGGGCGTTGATTTGGTCTAAGTCAGTTGAAGCGGGTGCCTTAATCTCACCGTCTAACCAGTCTTCGTTGGCAGCGATAGAGAATCCGTACAAGCGGGTTTGTCCAGAAAAAACTCGGATTAAACTACGGAACAAAGCCATAAATAGTGCTGCACCCACCCCCTTATCGCAAACATCAGCAATCACCAACCCCACGCAGTCACCAGGAAGCATAAAAACGTCGTAGAAGTCGCCTGCTACCTGACGGGCGGGATAGAAACAGGCTGCAATCTCCCAATTGGGCAACTGTAGGATTTCGCTGGGCAGAAAATCTATCTGAATCTGCCTACCCTTTTCTAGTTCATAGTCGAGCGCTTTTGAATAAGCTTCGATCGCTTGTTTAGCTTTATCCAATGAGCGGTAAGATTCATTTAGTTTCCCGTAAAGTCGAGCATTTTCCAGGACTAGGCCGATCTGGTCAGCAGTCAGCTTCATCAAATAGGCAGCTTCTGGGCTGAAATGCCCCGTTTGAGAGTGCAGCAGGGTAAGAATGCCCAGCAACTCCTCACCCCTGAGAATGGGAACAGCCAAGGCTGAGCGAACAATATAAGGCTGATTGGGCAACGTCAGCCAGCGGTCGTCGGTTTCGGTATCGGTGACTAATCCCACCTGGCGATGGCGCTGCACCCAGCCAGCAAGCCCCTTGGTTAAAACATTGCCGATCAGACGAGCGCGCACCTCTTGCACTGCATCCCTTTGGGTCAGAATACTCTCGGTGACGATACCATTGCTATCGAGTAAAAACAGACTGCCTTTCTCCGCACCAGTTAGCTTGCTGGAGAGATCTAAGGTCTCCTGTAACGTAGCTTTTAGCATTTCCTCTTCGCCTGAGGAGCGTGCCATCGCCACCAAATGCTCAAGCAGCTTGCTTTGAGCGCCGAAAGCCGCTTTTTCTGTCATGAATGCAGCCATTTCTCGGCGCAGCGATTTCAATTCCTCGCTCAGCTGTTCCTCTTTGGATTGATGATTCTGAGCCTCCATACTTACCTCTACCAAAGGATTTAAACTGTGGGGAAGAGGATGAGGAATTCTCAATTCCCAATCCCCAATTTCCGCAACCATTCTACAGGTTCTCTACCAGGGCTGCGTCATAAGCATCAAGGATAATCACACTTTGGTAAAAGCCAGTTTTCTCAATGGTTTCCATCACCATTTCTTGAGCAGCCACCACATAGATGTCTGTACCGACTCCCATTTTTTGCTTGGCGAAGATCAGTACCCTTAAGCCCGCACTGGACATATACACCAAGTCTTGCATCAGTAGAACCAGACGTTTTACTTTTTGACTCGCTGCCTCCTCTACTTTCTCCTTGAATATTGGAGCTGTACTCGCATCTAGTTCGCCGCTCATAGTTATCTTTGCAATGCCGTTGGTTGTTTCTAGAGTTACATTTAAAGCCATAATCTTCTGTTAGTTGTTAGTTGTGAGAAAGGGGTTGAGGGTTGAAGGTTCTAACGGCGAACTTTCAACTACTTTCCAACTAGGATGGCTAAAGAGCGATCGCCTATAAGCAATCCATCCTGGTTCTCTAGCACCGGCTCCGTACCAGGTTCCCAACTGTCTTCTGGTGGGATAGCGCCGGTATTGGCAAAAATATGCCACTTTATCCCTTCTGGTAAGCCGGGAATCTCAAACCAGTGAGCTTCCCAGTGCATGTTCATGGCGACATAAATGAAGTTGTCTTTAATCGTTCCTCCCTTGGCATGTTTCCCACAGAGCATAAAAGCCAAGGTGCGACTGGAAGCGGACCAATCAGCATTCCATGCCTGGGTGCCATGCCAAGAAATATCCGCATAGCCACTGCCCACATAGTCCACATTCTGGAAGTGTGACCAGTTTCTCAGTACCGGATGAGCCTTGCGGAAAGCAATGCAGTGTTTGAAAAACCGAAACAAGTCTGCATGAGTTTCTAAGAGCGTCCAGTCCAGCCAGTTCAGTTCATTGTCATGACAATAGGTATTGTTATTGCCCTTCTGGGTGCGCCCCACCTCATCTCCCATCAGAATCATCGGCACCCCTTGGCTTACCATCAGCATCGCCACAGCATTTTTTATCTGTCGGTGCCGCAGGGCGTTGATTGAGAAATCATCTGTCGGACCTTCCCACCCACAGTTCCAACTGTCGTTATCATTGCTACCGTCATTATTATTTTCGCCGTTGGCTTCGTTGTGCTTCCAGTTGTAGGAAACCAGATCCATCAGCGTAAAGCCATCATGGCAGGTAATGAAATTAATCGATGTGGCTGGCGCTCTCCCGGCCCAGGAATAGAGGTCTGGCGAACCTTGGAGCCGCTGTGCCACGTCCCCTAGTCGGTCTGGTTCCCCTTTGAGGAATTGGCGAATGCCGTCCCGGTACTTGCCATTCCACTCAGCCCATCGACCAAAGGCGGGGAAGGAGCCAACTTGGTAGAGACCGCCTGCATCCCAAGCCTCGGCAATGAGTTTGCATTTAGCCAAGATAGGGTCAAATGCCAGCGATTCTAGCAATGGCGGGTTAGCCATCGGCGCACCCCAAGGGTCGCGGCCCAAGACAGCAGCCAAATCAAACCTAAACCCGTCGATGTGATACTCAGCGGCCCAGTAGCGCAGGCAGTCTAGCACCATATCGCGAACAATTGGGTTGTTGCAGTTGAGCGTATTGCCGCAGCCACTGAAATTAAAGTAGTACCCATCCGGTGTCAGCATGTAGTAGGTTTTGTTGTCAATTCCCCGGAACGCGATAGTCGGACCATACTCGTTGCCTTCAGCGGTGTGGTTAAAGACGACGTCCAGAATCACTTCAATGCCGTTTTTGTGCAGTTCTTTAACCAGGGCTTTGAACTCATCCACCTGCATCCCGAATTTACTTGTGGCTGCATAGCCAGCCTTAGGGGCAAAAAAGCCCACAGTGCTGTAGCCCCAGTAATTTAACAGCAACTCTCCGGTTTCCGGGTTGGGGCGCGAATTTTCAAACTCATCAAATTCATAAACGGGCATCAGTTCAACCGAGTTGACGCCCAACTCTTTGAGGTAGGGAATTTTTTCTCGAATTCCGGCAAATGTCCCCGGATGCTTTACCCCAGAGGAGGGATGACGGGTAAAGCTGCGGACGTGCATTTCGTAGATAATCTGATCTTCCGGTGGAATTTCCAGAGGACGGTCATCTTCCCAGTCAAAGTCGTCGAAAGCAATTTTCGAGCGATGCTGGTAGATATTATTCCAGTCTGGCGTTACTCCCCAAATATCCCGTCCACCAATGAGCTTGGCGTAGGGGTCCATCAGGATTTTACTCGGGTCGAACCAGTGACCTTCCTTGGGATTAAAAGGCCCGTCCATCCGGTAGCCGTATTCGATGTCTTCATAATCCAGCTCGAATATAACCATGCTAAAGACATTGCCAATCCGGAACTCGTCTGGAAAAGGAATTTCCGCCATCGGTTCCGAGCCATGCTTGATAAAGAGTACCAAGGTGCAGGATTTGGCGTGACTGGAAAAAATGGAGAAGTTAACGCCTCCCGGAACCAGAGTGGCACCAAAAGGAAAGGGTCGCCCACGGCGCAGCTTGAAGTCGCCGTAAGTGTGGGTTGGATGAATATCAATTCGCTCCATTGTGGCTCCTTATTACTAGCTTTCAGCAGTCAGCTAAGATGGCTAATACTTAATGGCTAATAGCTAATGGTTAGTGGTTAGTGGCTAATGGCTAATGGGAATTAAAAACTCCAATAAACAATTAGCAATGAACAATTAGTCATTAGCTATTTCAACGCTTCTAAGCCTGACTCCAGTGTTTCGCAAGTCATAAAAAAGTTGAGGAATCCAGTCACAGACATGGTGTCTTGAATATCAGGCGAAAGCCCTACTAACACGAGTTTACCGTCTTTAGCGGATGCCTGTCGGTGCAGCGACAGCAGCATCCGTAAGCCAGCACTGGACATATAGGGCACTTTAATCATGTCCAGAAGAATTTTGCTTCCTGGCTGAACTAGGGGTAGTACCTTTTCTTGAACTGTTGGTGCTGTATTTGCGTTTACATCACCAATCAGATCTACCACCGTTACTTGTTCAACTGTCTTGATCGTGATGTCCATCTTGTTAAGTTTCCAACTACTAATTAGCACTCAGCAGAGTTATTAGTTTTTAGTGTTCTTTCACCAATGACTACTGATAACTGATTGCTATTGAGGAACAATTTGAACTTTGACCTTCAGTTTTTCTTTGGTATCCGGCAGTTTGACTGTTAGGGCTTGTGCATCGAAATCGGTATATGGTTCTTCATTGATCCAACAGGAGCCAATTTTCACGCTTCCAGAGGGTAAAATATCCGGCTGGACTCGCAGGATATTGTTTTTAAATGCCTCTGGCTGGGGTCGAAAGTAGAAGTCCATTGGCTGCTTGGTGATCAATAGGTTGATGTAAACCGCCGATAGATAACACAGTTCAGTTGAGTGATAACCACTCATCGAGTGACTACCTTTGAACCGCTCATTACCCATCAAAAAGGGCAACCCGTTTGCCAAGACGTTGAAGTAGACACCACCATCGTCATGGTCAAGGAACATCGCATTGTAGAAGGCCGCTCCTTCACGGGCATGTCGCAAATATTCAGGCTCTTTGAGGATGCCGTACAAGATGAGATAGGCTAATATTGCTTGCTCCTGCTGCCACCAAGCTTTGCGATCGTGCCAAACAAAGCGGTGTTGCTCTTCCCCTTCACCGAGTACACGCTCCACGACATCGTACCAGCCCCCACGTTGGCGATCGCTTCCTACGGCTGGCATCAGGGAGGCAATTTTTTCAGCCAAAGCGACGTACTGCTCCTTGGCTTTGAGGCTTTGCATCCGCATCAGGTTCCAGGCAATTTTAAGGTTGTGACCGACTACAGCACGGTTTTGCTGCCATCCCCATGTTTGGTCGAGACTCCAATCCTCATGGAATTTTTCCTGGACAAAGGGGCTGTTGTCGTAGTCTGGGAAGTATTTTTCAATCGTGTCAAAGGTATACTCCAGCATGTCGGCATATTTCTGTTCGCCAGTGGCTAGCCACAGGTTGATCAGGTAAGCTGGAGCGTGGTCACCCACTGAGTTCCAGTTCTTGCGGGCACGGTTGCGACCTAGGGACTCAGCTCGCGGGTCGAGAGTGATCGGGTCGATATGGGAGAAGTAGCCAACGCCTTCTTTATCTAAGAAAAAGCGGTCAAACAAGTCGATGGTCATCTCGGCATCTCTGAGGATGCGTGGGTCACCAGTTATACGATAGGTTTGGATGGGGCCAGCTAGGGCATAGATTTGTTCATAAGCTGGAATGGCGTCATAGTCATCGCCGAACTCAGAGGTCAGTAGTTTTTGCTCCCGGTTTCCTGTTACCTGAATGCCGTGATACCAGTAAATCAGGTCTTCATCGGGGTCATAAAATCGCATATGCTCCCGCAGGTACTCGGTACCTTTTTCAGCGCCTTCTAGAAAGCGGTCTTCGCCGGTCATTAGGTAGGCTGAGGCAAAACCATAAACTAAGCGGGAAATGGTGTCGGTTTCTTGGAGGAAGTCGCCTTTTTTGCTACCTGCTAGGTTTAGGTAGGTGCGGTATTCCCGATAATCGATTTCCTGATTAGGGTAGCCAAACTGCCACTTTAAGTACGAGTCGGCAATGGAGCGGATTTGGTTAACCCACCAATCCGGTTCTTCATGCCGATACTTGCCTGGGGCATCACCCGGAAAAGCCATTGATTTGACTTCAAACTTGTGCCCGTCTCCTTGAGGGTAGAAGATCCCATAGGCAAATACGTGCTGACCGGGAGTTAGCATCTCACCAAACCTTCCAGTACAGTCGTTGTAAGGCTCTTCCAAATTTTGGGCAATCCGACCAAAGGCGGTGGGGGTCAGGTATGCCTGGAATTCCCGTCCTTCTGATGTCTTAATACCAAAGCATTTTTCGCTGCGGTTAAAGGAGGTAACGTATCCAGTAATCGTGTCCGCAAATGAAAAACTCATGTGATCCATTGCATTTTCTCCATGAACTATAAAGACTAAATCTAGTCTTTTTGCTTGATACTGTTTGCTTTGTTGCCAGTCGATTAGTGTTGGAAGTTATTGATTGAAACGACGCGACAATTGTTGGTAGTGCTGGCGGTGGTAAGACTTTGGCACGATGTAGAAAACAGCGACAAAGACGAAGAGAAATTTAGCGATCGCCAGACTAAAGCAAGATACCCCAATTGAAACTAGATAAACCAGGGGGGCTATCCGAATGTAGCGATGCACAAAAGCAATAAAAGCTGGCTCTACAGTCTCGTCTACTAGTCGATGCGTTGTGCCATACCACCAAATCAAATTCAAAACTATCCCAGTGAGTGCTAAAATTCCGGCGTAAGCCACCACTGAAATTTGTTGATTAGGATACCGACCCAGGAGAGCAGTAGGAAAGGGCACAGACGCAACGCACATCATAAATAGGGTATTCAACCAGAGCATTACATGGTTGTGATGTTTGATGTACATAAACATATTGTGATGTGCGATCCAATAAATGCCCAATACGATAAAGCTGATAATATAGCTAAGAACGTTAGGCACTAAATGAAGGAGTTCTTTTGGCAGTTCAGTTGCCACTAAATTCTCGGCTATTTCGGGTACCTTAATCTCCAGAACCAGGAGAGTGATAGTAATCGCAAAAATTCCATCACTGAAGAAACTCAGCCGTTCATTACTATGAAAAGCTTGAGGTGAGTTTTCCTTCACCATTTTCTCATTTTCTTTCTCCTCAAACATAACATTAAATTCCCCATGAATACATTTATTTCACAACTCTTTGAGCGTTTACGAAGCTAGAGTATGTGGCTTCACCAGCAAGTTACCCAACTAGCGGTGCGGGGTTCTCCTCATCCACAAATCCCTCACTTAGCTCAACGATTCTGCCATCTGGATCAGCAATCCAGACTGTACGCCACCCAGGAATATAATCATCAAAGTTAAGGGGACCTAATGTTATCTTGGCATCCTCCCCAATTTCAGCTAGCTTTGCATCTACACTATCAACCTTAAAAGCGAGGTGACGTACTGAAGGGAACTGATATCCATCATTAGTCGGCAGGGGTACAGGCAATTTCTCTTTCGCCTGAAAAAGCTCAAAGTAAAATGCACTATCACCCATTTTGATAAAAACAATCTGGTCTCCATCTGGAAGTTTTGCAATCCTCGCTCGCCTGAAACCAAAGTGTTTGGTGTAGAACTTCTCCGTGACGATGGGGTCTGTGCAAGTCAGTGCAACTTGAGAAAATATCTGCAACTTAGTCATAGTTAACTATCTCCTTAATCTTTGTCCTAACGCTCTGCCAGGAGTTCAATAATTTTCTTGGCAAACAGATGACAATGAGCACCGCTCCGTGCTGTGACTAGATCTGCCGGTTGTGGCCAATTTGGAAAATCTACTACTACATCTCTGTCTGTATAGATAGCACCCATATTGACAACATCCCCATGCAGATTGTTGTGACAAGTAACCTGGCGACCCCGCACTAATTCCGGTGCAGGAGAGACTAACCACATCCCATGACAAATAATTCCTTTGAGGATGTTTTTGTGCACAAATGCTCGCTTGAGAAACTCAGTAGCTGGTGGGAGCTTGTTGAGATCATCAGTCCACCTGAGACGGTCAGACACCATTGCAGATGGCACAATAATAGCGGCATAGCTTTTTAAGGTCTCGTCGTCTATCTCCTCGAAACTTTCGTGACACTCGAACGGTGCCTGATATTCATGTCCCTTGAAAGTTAGAGAGGGTTGACCCCAAAGACGGCTCAAGAAGTGAAGTTCTACACCTTCTTCCTGAAAGCGATAATGGTAATACCAAATCTCGTGTTCGTAGAAGTCGCTCTCGATCAAGATGCCAATTTTTTTCCCTTTAAGTTTCATAGTTTTTCCTCCTCCTGAATTAGAGCAACTATCTTGCCGCGCACCTCACCCTCACCTGGTTGTGGCTGGGGCATCTTCTCTGTATGGCGCTCGTGTGGATTGATGCGTTGCCTACTCCAGGGTGGGAATTGCGCCAATCTGTTGCATTAGACCTAGGGCGTTCTCACTGACCCAGACTTCAGCGATTTTGCCACTGACAAAGCGGAAGATATCAGTTCCGTGGTCTTTCACTTGCTTGTCTGTCGGGGGAATGCCTGCAAATTCACCTTGGTGGGTGCTGATACTGGTAAAGCGGCAAGCGACTTTGTCTCCTTCGGCAATTTGCTCTTCAACGGTGAACTGAATGTCTGGGAAGGCAGTGCGAAGTCCGGTGACAAACTGCTTCATGCCCTCCGGACCGCGAAATGGTTCGTGCAGGCTGGAGATTCTGATGATAAAGTCCTTCGCCATCAACTCGTCGATTACCTCTAGCCTTCCCTGGCTCATAATCTCGTTGAAGTAACGGTTAACCGTCGCTTTATTGGCTTCTGGGGAGGAGGGTTCATTTGGGACGGCTTCTGTGGGGATGGCACCCAGTTGCATGAGCAGTCCCAGAGAGTCTTCATCGACGCGAGCTGACTTAATTTTGCCGTCAGCTATGTGTAGCCAGGTTATGTTGCTGACCTTAAACGGTTTCCCACTAGCGGGAATCTCTCCCATGACTGTATTAAGTGAGCCACAGTGTTCACCTTGGGCGGTTGAGTGGATTGTCACTGTTTCCCCTTCAGCTAACAGATGTTCAATGTTGAAATAGAGGTCAAGAAAAGCCCCATGAAGCATGGTGACGAGTTTCTTGAAGCCTTCAATACCGGGCTTGACCAGGGGGTAGGTGGGATTGATGAATAAGAAGTCGGAACTCATCAGCTCATCAATTGTGGTCTGATTGGCTCCATTCATGATTTCGTTGTAGTAACGGCGAGCGATCGCTTTATTTACTTCTGACATGGGATAATCGCCTTTCACTTTTGTCATTGGTCATCGCTAGTGCCTGAAGAATGGAAATCCTGAAGTTCCTCTGCTCACCAGTTGCCCACTGCTTCCTGAAGTGCTGCACGAGCAGCTGCTAAAGACTGGCGGCGAACCTCTTCACCAAATGCCAGCCCCTCAGCGTAAATAAACGTGATATCTGTAATGCCGATAAACTCGAAAATTGTTCGCAAGTAGGGTTCGTGAAAATCATATTGAGCTGTCGGCGTTTCTGGTCGATAAGTACCACTACGGGGAGTAACAATTAGTATTTTTTTGTCTCCCTCAACCAAACCTTTGTAACCCTTGTCATCCACTGAAAATGTGCGATTAACTCGGACAATCTGGTCGATGTAAGTCTTGAAAACAGACGGAATGCTGAAGTTGTGCATCGGTATCCCAAAAACATAACGGTCAGCCGCGAGGAACTCATCGACCAAGCTGTCAGAAAGCTTAATTGCCTCAGCCATTTCCGGCGTGTACTCTCCTGGTGATGCATAGGCAGCTGCAATCCAGTTTTCATCGACATAAGGAAGCGGATCGTGACCCAAATCTCGGTAGGTAACTGTATTGCTCGGATGAACAGTCTTCCAAGCTTGAATGAACTCATTTGAGAGCGCCCGTGAGTAGGAACGTTCAGCACGGGAGCTGGAGTCAATATGGAGAAGATGAGTCATGAGAAAAGCTTAAAAAACAAAAGGTTGATTTTTATCCAAAGTTTTTAACCTAAAACCCCAGATTTATGATTCCAATTGTTTCATCAGACCGAACACATCCCAGTTATTCCACAACTGGGCAATTTTTTCATCTACAACTTCAAAAATTGTGATGCCAATCATCGTGACTTGCTTGTGAGTCGGGTTCATGCCAAAAAAAGCGCCTTCATGAGTGCCCGTGCAGGTCCAACGAGTAACAACCTTATTGCCGCTATCAAAGATGTCATCAACCTGGTAATGAGTATCAGGAAATGCAGTCAAAAAACTGTTTATAAATCCCTTGGCTGCTGCTGAGCCTACAATATCATGACCATTCACATGACCCACATAACTCGAAGCGAGAATTTCATCAAGTAAGGCAACTTTCTTCTCATTGTAAACTTGGTAAAACTTTTGGGCGATTGCTTGAGTTGCTTCTGACATGGATAATCCTCCAGTCCCTGTAATTTTTTTAGCGTTCCTGCACCCAAGAGAAGATTTATTTCGCGATCGCGTTAAACCTCTTCACCTCTGAGGAATTCAACAGTAGTTATTGGCTACTGAAAACAGCGGTTCCTTGAGGAGCGATCGCGTGTTGTAAGTAAATGAGACTTGACGTTTTGATAAATCTAGTTACGCGAGTGAGCCATCTGCGTGCTGAACCATACCAGCAAAATGGATTGCAATTTTGCCATCCCTAAGAACCCAACTGTCTGCAAATCTCATGCTGGATTCACCCGCTTCTGTCTGCATTTTAATTGCTTCTACAATCATCAATGTAGTCGGGTTTTCAGTTTCTGCCCAAAAAGCCATATCAACTTCTAGCCCTTTTATACCTAAGATACCTTGAAAGTGTTCTTTTAGTTGTTCATGTCCTCTGAAATACAAAGGTTTTTTGGTAAAACTGCTAATAAGCAGTGCATCCTCTGTATATTGATTCAAGAGACCATCAATATCTTTATCCAAGATTAATTGAATATGCTCTTCGTACATTTTTCCGAGGGGAGAGTCAGGTACGTTACCCATTGTCGAATCCTCCATATCAAGGGGGTAGTGTTTCGGGATTGATTGAGTTTCTAGAGGAAATTAAACAGAAATAATTCCTCACGGATTACCTTTTTTTGAGGGAATTTGAGGTGAAATATTTGCTGATTTCTTTTCTTACTCAGGCTTGTTTTATTAGGTCTTGACCTGTGTGAGTTGCTCTTTACTGTGCAAACTGTAGGTATTCTTGATTAAGTCAGCGGCTTTTTCTGCGATCGCCAGCACGGCAGCATGACAGTTGCCGGAAGGGACAAAGGGGATAACACTGGCGTCAATGACTCTTAGGTTCTCCACCCCATAGACTCGCAACTGTGGGTCTACCACTGCCATATTGTCTACCCCCGTCTTACAGGAACCACATTGATGGTGATAGGTTTCCGCTCGTTGCTTGGCAAACTCTCGCAGTTGGTCATCCGTCTTCACATCTGGTCCCGGCAACAGTTCTTCAGCAACCCAACTGGAAAACGTTTGAGTGGCAAAAATCTCACGGGCGATTTTAACCGACTTGACCAAACGATCTAAATCTGACTTTTCGGCTAGATAGTTCGGGTTGACCAGCGGCTTATCTAAGGGATTACTACTAGCCAACCGCACCCAGCCACGGGATAGGGGGCGAACTACCCCAGGAATAATGCTGACAGCATTGGGATTGTTTTGACCAATAATAATGTCAAACGGCACATGGACAAAACTGATCTGGAGGTCTGGCCCCATCCAGCCCGGATCGGATTTGCAGAACAGGACACTTTCTGAGAGGTTCTGGTTGGGCGGTGGTACTGGCTGGGTGGCGTTGTAAATCACTCCAGTCAGCACATGGTTATGAAAGTTCTCCCCTACTCCTGGCACTTCTGCCAGCACGGGAATGTTAAACTCCCGCAAGTAATCGGGGTTGCCAATTCCAGAAAGCATCAACAGTTTGGGTGACTCAATCGCTCCCGTACTGACAAGTACCTCCTGCTGGGCATGAACTGTTTTTATCTCACCATCCTGAACATACTCAACTCCGATGCAGCGTTTGCCGTCGAACAACAACTTGGTTGCCTGGGCATAAAGCGCTACCGTCAGGTTCGGTCGTTGCATTACCGGCAGCAGGTAAGCCAACGTAATGCTGTGCCGCTTGCCATCTTTGATATTGAGATGGTGCCAGCCTGCTCCTTCCATTTGAGGTCCGTTGATGTCCTCAGTGTAGGGATATCCCAGTTCTAGGCAGGCATCAATAAATACTTGGGAAAAGGGGTTGGGGTTATGGAGTTTGGCGTTAGCCAAGTGGAGTGGTCCCCCTTTACCTACCCAGGAACCCGTGTAATCTTCCTGGTCTTCGACTTTTTGGAAATAGGGCAGTAAGTCTTGATAACTCCAGCCTGTTGCACCATTATAAGCCCAGTTGTCATAGTCAGACTGGTGTCCCCGAACGTAGATCATCAGGTGTAAGTTACTGCTGCCCCCAATCAACTTTCCCCTCGGTTCGTGAGGTGAACGATTATCCAGTCCGGGTTGGGGAACGGTGTAGTAGTCCCAGTCCACTTCTGTATGCCAGAGAAACGGCCACATGGCAGGGAGATGCACGTTTTCAGGAATGCGATCGCCACCTGCTTCCAGCACCAGTACTTTCACCTCGGGATTCTCCGTCAGCCTGTTGGCTAATACCGAGCCTGCGGAACCCGCTCCCACAATCACAAAATCATACTCGCTCATGAAGAAAACCTTGATGTTGTGTTATTCATACCTCAGACTCTTAAATCAATCGGCTAACTAAGCGGTAACAGAATTGAGTACCTAACTAACCGCCCCGATTGAATTAAGTGTTTTTGAAACACGGACAAAATCATCGTGCGAGAGTCTTACCTATGCCGAGTAACCGCCCTAACCGTTATGGCGATAACTCTTTCTCCAACTAAAAAACATTTCTTGATGCCCTTGCCCAGACAATTCATTACTCAAACAATTTGATAGAGGGAAGAGGAAGAAACCTTTAAGGGCAAGGGGATAAAGTTTGTCTACTGTGAGAGGAATGTTTCAACAAACTTTGGTACAAGTTATTTTAACCTGTGCCTGTATTGTCTGTGATTGATTTAATTTCTTGTCAAGAAATTAATACTGCCTTGGATCAGGCTTAGACTAATAATAACATTCTTTAATTCATTTGTTACCCCATTCTTGTTGATTTTTCTTAAGCCCTTCTAATAAAAACGTATTTTAACTCAACTTAATCTACAACTAATTTAGTAGAAAAAATCTTGCAAGCTTAATGATTAACCGTCTGAAACGGTTTACTTTAATAAAGCTAGATTTTAATCCAACAAATACTTATTAATCCTTGTAATTTACCCTTAATTTAGAAGAATACAGAAATTAACTAAACACCAGAAGTTGAAACACAAAGGATAACAACGATACGACTGTGCGAAATGTATTAGCTTGCTCCCAGCGGTCTCGAATTTGCATCCAATTATCTGGTGGGGATTGGATTGACCAAGTTAAAACCTCTATATTAATTGGGACATTGATGGCAAAGGTCAAGATTAAAGCACCCAAAAAACAGAAAAAACCGATCACTGCCAAAGCGAAAACTTTAGTCTTATAGTCATGACGTAGCAGCCACATAATGACGATAGATGATACCAAGGCAAGTGTGGCGAGGATGGGCATCGTTGGGTCGAAAGAGCGAATAAATGATTGCTGGATTTGGGTGTAGGCAGAAGCCGTAAGATTTAGCATCGTCGGGCTAACCCCAAACCATGTGCCAAATAATACCCCAGTAAAAAGCCCTGTGCAAAATAAGTTTATGAAACGTGCTGCCATTAAAAGAGTCATTTTCCTGGTTTTAAAAGTAAGTTTTTGGGGGACTTTCATTTTTGACCTTAGCTTCACCATGCTGACCCGTTTAGTCCTGAACCTTAATGTCTTAATGAGTTATAGTCGGATCGAGTTTCTGCGAACGGTGCTTTTGACGCCAGATTCCCATCAGCAGCCATGAAATAGCCAGGAGTGCTGCCAGCATAGAAGAACGAAAAACAGTTGGAACATTGACATACTTGACGGCAATTCCCACATATGCCCATACAATTCCAAAGGTGTAAGCTGTATCGGCAAAACCAAGACAAATCATTGCCACAATCCCCAGGCTAGCGACGGTTAAAAGAACTGCCCACACCTCTGGACTAATGCCCCAGCCACTCCATTTCAACTTGGAAAACGCCACAGCAACATTCGCAATAGTCGTGACGGTAATCCAACCCAGATAAATACTGAAAGGCACACGCGCCAACCAAGTTTCAGCTGGAGAGACTTGCGTTTTGCCAATTTCCAACCTGTTGTGAATAGCAATCAGTGAAAGCAGCATCAACAGCATGGCTGCTACACTCAGCGTGATTAAATCATAACTCCACAACAGCAGCCAAGCACAGGTTGCCGCACAGTTTAGAATAACCCAATAATCTAGACGACGCCAACGCGGATGCTGCTGCTGTGAAGGAAGGACTTGATAGATACCAAACGCAAGTAAGCCTAAGTAAATGATGCTCCAGATTGAAAAAGCATAGTCGGCAGGAGTGAAAAATGTCGGATATTTGCTCGTCACTTCACTCGTTGTTTGTTCGTTGAATAGTCCTGTGTTTGCCAGAACAGTGAAGAGGATAGTAGCGACGATTGTCCCAAGAACCGTAAATTGCCGTAACTGAGGATTGTTCATATGCTTAACTTACAGTTTCCCCTTCAGGATGCATTGACCTCATCTATGGCACAACGCAGATTTCCCCTATCGTCGTGGAGGTGGTTGCTGAGGAATAATATCAGTCTTCCGTACTGTATTGAACTGGAAGATAGTGTTAGGCCACTTTTGGGCCCCAAGCCTGTGTCACTGGTGTTATAGCTGTTTGATTACTCTGGCGAGACAGGCTCATTGGGCTTTATTACCGGGAAAGAAATCAGATTTTCCTGGAGAATATAGCCTCTGATTCATTTAGCAAGGATGCACCTAGCACACAAATTTATGTTGTGCATATATTTTACAAAGTATACCGCAGTAACTGCCTACAGTACGCCCTTATTTGAAAATAGTATAAGATTATTTATATTGAGGTATTAGATGCCAGCAAAACCGTCTGTTGCTGAGCATGAATTGGGATAAGGTTGCCACCCAATTGACCAGAGTTTTTGAACTTATCAAGTTGTCTTTTGAGGATTATCCTATGCACCTCAGAAGATATTGGCTGGTTGCCATGAGCCTTTTAACTTACTGGAATAAACTCTCATAAAAGAAATGAAAAACACTCGTGTAATTGTGACAAAAGTTGGGGGTGCGGAGGGTCTGAAGGTTGTCGAGGATGAAGCGCCTGAACCAGGGTTTGGTGAGGTACGAATCGAAGTCAAGGCGGCAGGTGTCAGCCATGCGGATGTTACGATCCGTGAGGGGATGTACCCGAAGTCGTTCAAGCCACCCTTCACTCTCGGCTACGATATCGTCGGCATCGTCGAGAAGCTTGGTCCTGGCGTTAACGAGTTTCAGGTCGGGGACACCGTGGCAGCACTGACTGTGATTGGTGGCTACACGCGATACCTGTGCTGGAAGGCGGATGACTTGACGCTCGTACCCGCCGGTGCTGACTACGTCAAAGCTGTATGCTTGATTCTTAACTACGTCACAGCCTACCAAATGCTGCATCGAATTGCGAAGGTAAAGACGGGTGAGAGAGTGTTAATCCACAGTGCTGCGGGCGGTGTGGGCAGCGCACTTATTCAGCTAGGGAGCCTTGCTAAGCTTGAGATGCTGGGTACGGCGTCCACCTCTAAGCTATCTCTGGTTGAACGACTTGGTGCCACGCCTATCGATTACACTCAGGAGGATTTTGTCAGACGTGTTCGCGAGATTACCAATGATGGTGTTGATGCTGTATTCGATGCGATCGGCGGCGCTAACTTCACCCGCTCATTTAGAACTCTTCGCAAGGGCGGAAGGTTCGTCGGTTATGGGTTTACGTCGAAGATGGGTCAGCGCTTCATTGGTAGAGTTGATACCTTTGCTCGACTCGCACTGATGATGCTCATCCCGAACAATCGAAGTGCGGCGTTCTATGGAATTATGTTTGTGAAAGCCGCGCATCCAGATTGGTTTAAGGAAGACCTTGAGGCGCTTTTGGGCTTGCTCATGCAGGGTAAGATTGACCCCTTGGTTTCGGCGGTGCTGCCTCTAAAAGAAGCGCCCAAAGCTATCGAGATGCTGGAGAAGCGCCAGGTAAACGGGAAGATCATTCTAACACCGTAAGTAAACCGCCTCATTCTAAGGAACAACGCAATCTCCCAGCGGCGCTACGGGGACAACTGGCACGATGATCGGGCCAGTGTTCCCTGCCGTATCAGCCTGGAAGGTACTGGCAGGCGACACTCTGATCAGTCCAAAACCTGTGTCACTCGTGTTACTGCTCAGTTGCAGGCAGAGTTTACTGGCAGGAACAGACTGTGCGCTGAAAGCGGGAATTACGGTGTTGTTTGTTAAGGTGTTGAACCGAACCCCCGCCAGAAGCTGGGAATTATCGAGGGAAAGCATGCCCAACCCGGCAAAGGAACCAGAGGCAGTAGCATTATTGGTAACCATATTTCCCTCAACAGCAACCTGAGCAACAGAGTTGTTGAACGTTCGGATGACGATTCCCCCTCCTCCTTGTCCAGATGGTCCTTGTCCCTGATTGCCGCTTACGCTGTTGTTGCTAATGGTAGCTGTCACTTGGGCCGAATTACCAGGATTAGGAATGGGACCAACGTCAACTTCAATGCCACTAGTAGCATTGTTGTTAGCCATGTTGTTGGTAATAGTGCCTGTCGCTCGAGCACTATTAGCAGAGAATAAGTAAATTCCACTGCGCTGATTACCGTTAGCAGTGTTATCGGCGATAGTGACTGTCACTTGACCACCCTCCTGAGCACCAGCAAAAATACCACGACCAGTGGGAAAACCGCCGGGGATTACGTTGGGGTTAAATGCATTCTCATTAGCTGTGTTGCCAGAAACCACAGCTGTCGCTAGGGCGTTCGCCCTAGCACCAATGAAGATGCCATTGCCCAAATTGCCGATGGTCGTGTTGTTGGTGAGGGTGCCTACGGCTTGGCTGTTACCATTCATAGCAAAGAAGAGGCCCATGCCCACATTACCGATGGCAGTATTGTTGGTGAGGGTGCCTTCCATTTGTGCATTATCGAAACCAGCGAAGCGGATTCCACTCTCATTAACAATACGACCCTGATTGCCATTAATCGTATTGTTGGCAATGGTAGCTATCAATCGGCTACTACCTGTAAAAGGTAAGAAGAGTCCCGAACCCTGGTTGTTGTTAGATGTATTATTGGTGACGGTGGCTGTTATTTGAGCATTACCACCACCGCCAATCAAGATTCCGTTGGAAACAGCATTGGAAACCCTGTTCCCATTGAGCCTTAGGTTCGTTGCTCCCGTACTATTGAAGATGCGGATGCCGTTGCCGCTGCCACCAGCATTTTTAAGATCAGCAGGGTAGGGATCAGCCGTGAAACATGTACCTCCACAACTGTCACGTACGGGAGTCGTAACACCATCCACTAATTCAAACGTAATAGTTTCAGGTGGTATCGAACCGAAACTGACTGTATTATCAGTGATCGCAACATTGTCCGTCACCTCAATGAGACGAATCGCTTCCTGCGTCGAGTTCGTGATGGTATTGTCGCGAATGGTCACATTGCTGAGGTTCGTTCCCTGGATGCCAGATCCGGGGGGACTATTGATGGCAAACCCAGAAATTGTGGTATCGTTCCCCAGAGTGACACTTCCGGTAACCTCAGGCAGCACCCCAGCACCCGACAGCGGCAGTTGGATATTGCCTAGCTGCTCTGTGTCGAGCGGCTGCCCTGGACCAGTTGATAGCACCTGTACGCGATCGCGAATTGTGAAACTAGGAATTCCTGGATTTGTCCCAGGCTGGACATAAACAATGTCGTTGCCATCGGAGCGCGTCGCACTTAATCCATTCTCAACTGTGCCAAAGGGCGACTCAAACGTACCATTTCCCCCACTGTTGCCTAAAGCAACGTGCTGGAAAAACCACGGCTGCCCTGTCGCTGGATTGAGCGCCGTCTCCTGAGAGCGAATCTTTTGGTCTTCCACTGTAATCGCAGCTTGCCGCACCACTGACTCTCCCATGCGGGCTAAGGCAGTCGGTGGCTTGACTCGGCTTCTGGGGGCGCTACTGGGGAAATTAATCCCCACTTTGAACACTACCTGTGTGTCAAAAATCCGGTCATCTTGCACAGCTACACTGGCTTGCAAGTAGTCACTGTAGTAGCTAAGTCCACCCCGAATGCCCCAAGCCCCCTCACTGCCTTCGGCATTGTAGTAGTAAGTCCCGGCAAAGGGGCGCACATAGCCTGCCTGAGAAATTGGGATCACCCCCCCCGCCTCTAGGTCAAAGCCCGTCATCGCGGCTTCAAATTGTTGATTGAAGTCTAGTAGCAGCACATTCTGCGAAAAGCGGGGTGTATCAGCAAGAGTTTTGTTCACCAGGCTGCGGTTGTCGCCAACGGGGAAGTAGCCGTTGAGGCGGAAATCCCAAGACTCACTTAAGGCTTCTAAACCCGCACCAATCTGGTTGAAGAAAGAATTCTCAGTGTCACGATTGTCGTAGGAGATGTAACCCCCCACTGTCAGCTTAGAAGCAGGCAGGTAGATGCGATGCCCTACGGTGGCGTTTCCGCCTAAGGTGCCATTGTTAAAGATATGCAAGCGCAGATCTGAATAGGTCAGGTTGCGACCTGGCTTTTGAGAAAGGGGAAAGAAACCCTCAACACTGGTAAAGCCCCCGAAGCCAGCTCCCTCGCTAGTGTAGCGAAGTCCAGCACGGGGGGTGAAGATGAACTGCTCTGGTGGAGGTGAGTCGGGTTCTGTTTGAGCAGGCGGTGGAGGTGAACTGGGTTCAGCCGTCGGTGCAGTCTGCTCTTGAGAGAGTTGAGTGACTTGTAAAGAAGGTGAACTGGTTTCGGGGATTAATGAGGGAGCGTGAGCTTCTGAAGTGTCAGTACTAACTGTAGCTGGTTTAGTCGTCTGGGAAAGCCAACCCGCTTCCTTGAGAGTGCGCGGGATATGGTCTATTTCACCAACACTCTGGAGAGAGCGGACTGGGTTTGTCTTTGAGGTCGGTGCGGTTCCGGGTTCTATTTCTTGGGAAGGTAAGTCAGTCTCTCCTTGAGCGCGGGGGGTATGCTCTCCTTGAGCGAAGGTGTGGCCAGAACCAACGGTTTCAGTTTGGGAGTCTGTCTCTATTACAGCTAAGGACTCAGGAGAGTAGACGGTTGTAGCGTCCCCTGTCTGGGGAGACGGGTTAGTTACTGACTCAACTGTTTGAGCCGCTGCGATCGAGTTGAATATCCCCAGTAGCAGTAAGGTTATGTAGACGCATAGCGTTGACTTTTTTTTGTGCATTTTTTTGTACCCTCCAATCGGGGTAAGTAGCAGTAATCTGACCTTGAGCAAGGTTTATTCGTCAAACTGCTATTTAGAAGAAAATAGTTCTGGTGCAAACCAGGTTGCTTTGGCTGGGAACTTTTGGAGCAAAGACTGAAATTCTTTAGTAGACACAGCGGCTTTGTATTCTTCCAGAGATTCCCATTTTTCTGACATGACCCAATTTCGGGAACCGACAGGCTTATTGGATAGTTCAGCGGATATAAAACCGGGTTTTTGTTTCATATATTCATTAATCGCACTCCATCGATTAATGAATTCTTCTAATTCTGTAGCTTGCACTTCAAAGCGATCCACCAAGGTCATGATGGCTTGATGGTTATAAGATGATTGAAAAGTCACATTTGTTGTTGTCGCTAAAGTGACTGCTAGGGAAGGAAAAACTGCGATCGCCATCACTGTAATAGCAACCCAGACAGTCAAAAGAAGAGCTACTATCCGTAAGTACAAGCTGCCGCGCCAAGCAAGCAGTTTTTTGCTGAAATTTATTATCCTGTTAGGCATTTTTTATCGAAGGAATTCTCTACATGTGTCTCAAAAAAAATCGTCTTAATTGCTGGTTTTGATGGACGTAACCAGCTTTAGCTTTTAGGGAGTGTTAGACATTGCCGTCAGGAGCTACAACAAATTTCTCAATAGTCGCCGCCATTTCGTCCGGTACCTCAAACGTCGGGAAGTGGCTTTTGGCTTTCAGCTTATGCACATTGAACCACGGATGGTCAGCGGCGAAAGACTTCTGAGCCGTCAGATAGCCTGGATCATCCGGTTGAGCATAGAGGTGTAGCACTGGCACAGGAGGGTTGAGGGTAGCCAATGCTTGGAGAGGATACCCACCTGTCGCATAGCCAGAAGCTATTTCCCGACCTGACCGCATCCACATTTGGGCACTGTACGCACCCATCTCCTCACGGACAAAGTGGATCAGCTCAGGGTTGTCCATCCCCTCTAGCCAAATCTCGAAAAGCTGGTCGCGTGCCTGCTGCCACCCACTTGGTGTGAAGAGTGCCTTCACCAAATCCATGTATTGCGGTGGTGGCGGTAAGACAACCCAGTCTAGGTGTACTAGTTTTGGAATGCGTTCTGCTAGAGAGCGCCGTACCTCGATCGCCACCCAGCCAGCGTGTGAAAGGGTAACAGGGATGACCTGTTGTGCACCACTAGCTTCGATAACTGCCAGCGCATCTTCCACCAAGTCCCTAGCTTTAAAGTCAGCAGGGGGAGACTCTGATTGTCCATGACCCCGCCAGTCGAGGGCGAGCACACGTCGAGAGGTAGCGCACCGCGTGGGAAGTTGACTGAAGCCTGCACGGCTCATGCACCAAGCAGGCATCAAAAGTAGGGCTGGCTCACCCTGTCCCAAGTCCTCGTAACTGATTTTTACACCACTAGACATCGCCTGCGCCATAGCTTCTTCCTTTTGGATTGTGTTAGTTGTGCGTTAAGGTAGCGGCGGGTTTAAGCAGAATGATGGTGAGCAATCAATACTATCGATCAACTCGCTCTTAGGTACCATTCCGTAGCAGATGCTGAGCAACGATGTAACCTGAATTGCCGCCCAGACCAAGCCCTGGAAAGGTCGCTGCACCGATCATGAACAGATTTGGTAGGGTAGTGCGATGACTCGGTTGTCCAGACATGGGACGGAGTAGGTAACTCTGGGCAATGGAATGGGAGCCACTGTAAGGGTCACCATAATTCCAGTTAAGGTTGTAGCGAGCCAGATCGAGCGGACTGACAATCGATTGACCAAGAATTGCACTAGGTAGATTTGAGATATGCTGACTGACAATTTCCAAAATGCGATCGGCAAAGCGGTTCTTGAGGTCATCCGTCCAGGTGCCATCTCCGATATCAATTTTCCCTGCGGCATCACCACAGACTTGGAAGGGAGTGTCCAAGACTTGCAGCACCAACACAGCTTTGCCAGCTGGGGCACGTGACGGATCGAGGGTAGTCGGACAACCAACACCAATCACGGGTTCAACAGGTAACAAGCGTCGCGTTGTCTCGTTGAAATTCCGTGAAACTCCGTCGAGACCGGCACTGATGTGGGTATAAACAACCGAATTGAGTCGCTCATCATGCCAGCGTGGTGGTTCAGACAGAGCTAGGTGAATCGCTAAAACGCTATGACCATAACGAAACTTGCTAGCTTGCTGCTTTGTCAGGGGCGGTACAATATTCGTATCAGCGAGGAGCTTTAGGTAAAGTTGGTCAGGATTTGTTGTAGCAATTACGACCCGGTTGGCACGGTACTGATCACCCGCATCAGTTTGCACCCCAACAGCTTTGCCACCCTCAACTAGAATACGACTCACCGTAGTGTTGGTATGAATCTTGCCCCCCTGGTCTTGAACTAATTGCGCGAGGCAGCGTGCCATCATCTCAGCTCCTCCAACTGCCACTGGCAGTCCCGCTGACTGTGTTCCCATGCCAAAAATCTGCACCCAAAAACCGCTGTTGGCTTCTTCTGGTCCATGACCACTATGTAAAACCCACGGAGCCAGAAAGCCGCGCCACACCTCGGATTGGAAGGTTGATTCTAGTACATCACGAGCGGTGAGTAGAAACTCAGTGGCAAAAGGTGACAAGCTTTTGCCACTAGGGTTGAGCATGAGCTGCCGAATCATTTGGGCTGCCTCTGGGGTAGTCAGGTCTGTTTTCAACAGACTGAAGACTTGGGGGGCATACTGACCTATGTTCTGCAACATCTGCTGCCACGCCGCACCGTCACCAGGGGCTAGGCGCTCGGCTTCAGCAATATTTGCCTCCATATCTGTGGAGAGGACAGTTGCTTTGCCTCCTGGCATGGAGACGCCCGCGGGTTTTGAGGAATTCACCAACGTCAAACCACGCTTCGTCAGTTCTGACCCAAAATCGGCATAGGCTTGAGAGAGCGCAAATAAAATGAGAAACCCAGCAAAAACGTCGTGGTGAAAGCCTGGGATGGTTACTTCCTCGGTTTGAAGACCTCCACCTGGGCGCTGGTTCTTCTCTAGGATTAACACGCTCCAACCCGCCTTCGTCAGATAGGCAGCATTGACGAGCGCGTTGGGGCCACAACCGATGATAATTGCATCGTATGATTCCATGAGCAGTTTTCAGGTAGAGAGTGCAAAGTGAGAAGGTAGGGGTTTTGAGTATGCTCAATAAGTGCGTACAGTACGCAGTAATAGCAGGGTAATCCTAGGTGGGTATACACCAGCTTCCAGATAATTCCTTCTCTTGAGCCGCTGCGAAAGCAGTTGTACTTAGAACGCACCGAGTTGTTTCATTAAACCCAAGTCATTCTCGTTGACCCAGATTTCTGCAATCTTGCCACCGGAGATGATAAAGATATCGACCCCTTGGTCTTTAACCTTATTTCCAGTTGGGCGTATACCCAAAAACATGCCATTATGTGTGCCTTCGATGAACCAGCGCGCCGCTACCTTATCTGCTTCAGCAATCTGACGCTCAACTGTAAATTTAATGTCTGGAAAGCCGGTGCGAAGTCCTGAGACAAAACCTTTCATCCCCTCATGACCACGAATGGGTTCAGGTAAAGTAGGAATTCTGAAGGTGCAGTTGGTTGCCATAATTTCTTCGATGACTTCCAATTTTCCTTCGTTCATTAGTTCGTTGAAGTAACGACCCACAAGGGCTTGATTTTCGACCGTTGATGTTGGTTGCTTGGGAGGGTCTGATGTTGGTAAACCGCCGATTTGTTGCAGTAGTCCCAAAGTATCCTCATTAATCCGGGCTTCTACGAATTTGCCGTTTACGATACGCAGCCAAGACATGCCATCAATGGCAAACGGTTTGCCTTTGGCGGGGATATCTCCCTTTAGCGTTTTCAGGGCTGTACCTGTGTGGGTGCCGCGTGCTGTCCAATGACCAACTACCGTGTCGCCTTGGGCTAGCAAATGTTCAATTGTGAACTGTAAATCTGGAAAGGCACCCCGCAGCATAGACACGAGTTCCTTAAACTCAGCACCTCGATAGGGTTCTACATGAGTAGGATTGGTAAATTCAAACTCAGGAGCCATATACTCATCAACAAAGGCTAATTTGCCTCCGCTCATCAGCTCACTGTAATAACGACGGGCAAGCGCTTTGTTTTCCTCAACAGACATAGTGGAAACTCCTTATACTCACAGTTTGCATTTAGACGATACAAACTAAGACCCAAGCGCTTCCGCGATATTTGTGAACCCAGCCCATGTTTTTTTGATCTTGCCATCCACAAGATGGGTAAAGTGAACTCCGGTCACGGTTGAAAGTTTACCTGTCGGGGGAAACCCAGCAAATTCGCCGCTGTGGGTTCCAGTAAATGCAAACTTGGTCGCTACTATTTCACCATTGGTGACAATGTTTTCAATTTTGTATTGAACATCAGGGAAAGCTGTGCGAAAGGCTTTGACTCGTGCTTTGAATGCTTCACGTCCTGATTGAACAGCCGCCGTATTACCAGCGAGTTTAGGAGCATCAAACTCGTAATCTTCTCTGTACAGTTCGTCGATCAGATTCAATTTGTCCTGAGTTAACACCTCATCAAAGAGGCGATAAAGCACATTCTTGCTATCTTCTAATGACATGAATTTTCTCCTGAAACTTCGACCTAAGTTAATGGTTTGTCAAACGCCATCAACGTAAGTACACAACTCAACTATGAAAGTTTATGTTCCCCGTTGCTCACTCCAAACCTCCCCACTCCCTACTCCCTACTTTCAAGCCAGAAGCATTGCTCTCAGCGGTGTGCCATACTCACAAATTCGGATGTGCGACATCTTACCGTTGGCAAATTCCACAAACCAGAGTTCTCCTCCCTTGATGTATTTATTGGTAGCAGCAACACCCGCAAACTCTTTTTTGTGCGTGCCTTCGTATAAGATGTCAACGGCAACTGTTTCGCCTTCGGCAACGCAGTAGGCAAGGGAGCAGTTTACGTCTGGAAAGGCACTGACGAACCCACCCGCAAACTGCTTGAAAATTTCCATACCCTCCTTGTGACCCGATGCAGTTGGCACACCAGGGGCTTCTAGGACAAGGTCAGGATTGCAGATTTCTTGTGCGATCGCTAAAACCTGTTTTTTGTTGAGACCCTCTTCTACAAAACGATTAAAGCAGAGTACATTTTTCTCTACCGACATGACATCCTCCCTATCTAACATGAGCTACGGCATTTAAACTAAGCGATCGGGTAGCGGCTTGAGTTGAAAAGCCACCCAAAAAAAGGCATCGTACCCGTGTTGATCAGCCATCAGCACCTGCACTTCCACAATTCTGCCGTCACGAATCGTGTAGTGGTTGCAGTTGAAAGCATCCAGCTTGGCACCGTTGAATTCCCCGTGTCCGCGATACACTTCCACCACAGCACCAGAATTCAGTTCACCCATTCCCAAGGGCGTTACCTGGATATTTAATGAACGCAGACGCCCAAAGAAGGCAAGAACCTCGCTGATGCCACGCTTGGTGCCTGCTAATGGATGATGACCGGGTAAATGCCACACCAAATCCTCTGCAAATACCTCCGCTTTCAGGGTCTCCATATCGCCCTTTTTAAAGCATTGGTACATCTTTTCTACGATTTCTACATTCGACATAGCCTCTCCTTCTTCTGCTCAAAGCTTTGGGGTTTACAACTGAGCAGACCCCTCGTAATACTTGAGTTCATCAACAATGTATGTCTCGACAATGGGCTTACCTGTAGATGCTGAACGCTTCACTATCCAGGTTTGATAGGCGTCCAACACAATTCGCTCACTTTTGGCAGCAGGTGGCTTCCAGACGCTGGCTTCCCATTTGACGACGACTTTCACCTCTGCCTTTTCACCCCTAACTGACTGTCGCTTGACTTCCTTGAGGGTGTGAACCTCATCAAAAAAAATATTAATCACGCGATCGTACCAGCCTTTAAAACCCTCGAACCCCTTTACTGTTCCTTCCGGAAACCTCATCTCTAGTTCTTCATCTGCCAATAGGGGAATGTAGTCTTCTAGAGGGGCGTGAACGTCCAGTTTCCGGTACCAATCAGCTGCAAATTCCTTAATTTCTGCTTCGGCTAGAGCTGCTAAGTTGCTCATGCTTTACTTCCTCTTTTAGTTATTCAAAAACTTTTCTTTCAGCCAGATAGTGAACTTTTAATGTGTAAACAACTGTCATTTCCATCTCATCAACCAACTCCTAAGTTCTAAAAACTAAACTGTGTACGTAAATTAATTACATAAATAGTCGGGTTACTCTCGAAATTGTTGAGATTAAAAATAACCTGTACGTTAGGTATGAGCGCAATGTTATTGGTCAATGGTAGGTAGTAAGTTCCTTCAAGTTCGTATTGCGTACCACCATCTCCACCCCCCGAAGTTAAGAACTTCCGTCCGCTCGTGTAGTTAAATGGCATCAGGAACGATAGAGTAGCCTGTGCTCCCTCTTTGAACAAGTCAGGAAAGGCAAGCCCAACTTGAAAAGTCTGAGTTGTAATGCTGCCATCGCGTGAAGAAATAGCAGCGTTGAGGTTAGTATCTGCATAGCCATAACGTCCAAATAAACCAATACCTTTGGCAACTCGCCAGTCAAAGTTAACTTCAAAAATATCAGACTGGGCATTATCAAGAGAGCCACCAGCACCATCGTCAGCAATACCATTGATGGGTACTCCACTGACAACTCTATTGGGGTATAGAGCACTAGTTGAGCCATTGACAAGCAGCCGCCTAGCTTGGCTATTGAGGCGGTTATACAAGAACCTAATGTTAAATGCAGGACTAGGCTTGTAAGCCAATTCTGCCGTGATACTGTTTGTACCGCCAAACAAGCCTTCAAAAGGATTAGAGGCTGAGTTAGAGGATACAAACTCATTGGCTTCCGCTAAATAGGCCAAATTTAAATCAAACTGATTGCTCAGCGGTAACTGAAGGATGGCTCCAGCGCCACGTCTCACTTCATTAGTTAATGGATTGGCGATCGCATTTAAAGATGTCGTACCGTTCAGGAAAAAAGTGAAGCGGTTAATGTCAAAGAAGCGAAACCAGTTGATTCTCGGACCAATGACCAATCTAGCCTTACCAAAAACAGGGAATTCATAAGCCAGTTCCCGCAAAACAACTGGCGCACCAGGCCCCAAAAAGGCTCCGGCATCTGTGAACGGAATCCCAGTATTATTTACAGAGGATGTTTGTGAAGTGATTAAATTAGCCGGAGAAATTCCCTGTCCTGCGGCAAGCTGAGTAATCAAAAGGTCTTTGCCTGTAAAGGATGTGCCAATGTTCAGCCACACTAGACCACTAGCGGTAACATTGGGTTCTCTTTCTATTCGTTCAGTTAAGGGAGTATTTAAAACGCTACGAACACCCGTTTCTCTAAGCGTCCCCTCACTGCCAGCCAGTCCAGTAACATTGAAAAATGCTAAACCGATCAGTCTACTAGTGGGAGAAAAGCTTTGTGCCTGTAACTGAGCAGTTCTTGCTTCTAAAGTTTCAATGCGACTACCTAGAACGGCTAGTTCAGGGGTAAATTCCTCTTGCAGTTTTTCGAGAGTAACTAAATCTTCTTGGCTGATTCGGTCAGCAGTTCTCGCAGCAACCAGTTCGTTGACGCGATCGAGGGCAGCATTCAGACCCGCAGCAAATTCGTAGCGTGTCAAGGCGCGGTTACCCCGAAATGTCGAATCAGGATAACCAGCAATGACGCCGTAGCGCTCCACCAGAGATTGTAGCGCCTGGAAAGCCCAGTCATCAGGTTGGACGTCAGCCAACTGAGAAACAGAGGTTACCTGAGAAACAGAGGTTAACTGTTCGCTCTCGTCATCGTTAGCGTCCCCTTCTAAAGCCAAGTTACCAGCGTTAGCCAACTGAGAAACAGAGTATACCTGTTTGGTCTCGTCATCATTAGAGTTGCCTTTGTTATCTTCGTTGGCGTATTGGTCAATTTGATTTAAAAGTTCGTTGCTACCGTTAGCTTCGACGCCGTTGGCGTATTGGTCAATTTGATTTAAAAGTTCGTTGCTACCGTTAGCTTCGACGCCGTTGGCGTATTGGTCAATTTGATTTAAAAGTTCGTTGCTACCGTTAGTTTCAACGCGGTTGGTCTGTTGGTCGATTTGAGTTAAAAGTTCGTTGCTGTCGTTAGCTTCAATGCGGTTTGTCTGTTGGTCAATTTGAGTTGAAAGTTCGTTGCTGCCGTTAGCTTCAACGCGGTTGGTCTGTTGGTCGATTTGAGTTGAAAGTTTGCTGCCGCCATTAGTTTCGCTGCCATTGGCGTGTGCGTCGATTTGACCTGGAAGTTGGTTTACAATATGGCGTGTTGCCCAATGAGGCAATGATTTAGGATGAAACTGCAAGCGTGGCTCCACCAAGTCATTTGTCTCTCGTGCAATGCCTGATGCTAATGAAGGATCTGTAGGAGCTACTGTAAATGCTTCAGATTCTTCAGAATTTTGAGGCACAGCAACTCCTGCATCCGTTGCACACACCTCTATCGCCGTTGCCAGGTTTGAGACAGCTAGGGTGACTGCTAAACCTACTGACTTAACCAGTAAAGTGTTCAACAAAAACTTAGGCACCTTCATCCTCATACCGATTTGCTCTGTATCAGATAGATTCCTCTGATAAATGCACTTAGACTTACCATCCGAATTGGGTTAGTCCTTTTTCCAAAACTTTCACCATCTTTTGACCAGTGAGATAAGAGTCTGCGGAAGTACGACTTGTATTGACTCTAATTGACACCAATTAACTTAGGTCTATAAACCTAGAAAGAGAAGACTGTCCGCAGAGTGCCTGTGTAAATGGTGCCGTTTTCCGAGTTATTGAGAGGATCAGTGATAATCTGCACTAATGGCGTAATCCTGATGTTGTTGCCAACGGGAAAGTTGTAGAACACTTCATAGTTAGTCTGGGTACGGTCAGTACCCGTAATCGGGTCTTGGAAAATCAACGGTTGAGCTACAGATATCCCGCCTGAGTCACGAGGCACGAACAAGTCTGAGACGGCAACGCCAGCTTGCCAGTAAGTAGGTTCAATGCCAGGAATAGGAATGGGAGTAAATTCGGGTGCGTAGCCGAAGCGCCCAAAAACTCCCAGATTAGGAGAGATGGCATACTCGAAATTAGCGCCAACTGCCCGATACTTTTTACCTCCCTGCGCCCCATCCACATATTGCAGGCGAACTGCAAAGGCAGTAGAAGGGGCAAACTCTAGTTCAAGGAAACCCAGGTAAGGATCGCCAAATAGACCCCCCCGATTGTCACCACGGGGATTGCCATAAACATCGGTAATCGACCCTAGTCCAGCCGGAAGATTAGTTAGACCTGTAGGCTCAGGAACCGTCGCGTCTTGAGCAGCGTACACAGCTCGGAAGGTTAAAGGCCCGTTGTTAATATTCCAGGCTACTGCTGCACCAGCCGAAGGAAAGTCTTGGGCAAACAGGAGGATGTTGTTGGTCAGAGCTTCGGTAGAGAAGTTATCTGGATTTCTTTTATTGGAGTACCTGTTGAAGTCTATGTAATCGGAGGCAAAACCCCTGGGAAAAATAGACACTTTGAGATCATTAGACAATGGGAAGGTGTAGTTCAAGCGACTGAGCTGGAAACCCGTGCCGCCAATCAGAGAAGAATAGAAAAGAGCGGAGGCATTATCGGCAAGGGAACCAGCAGCATCAGTTCCGACACCAGCTACTCGCGATAGCCTTGCCACAGGGGTACTGGTCGATGCTTGTAACTGCGTAAGCAGTTGGTCACGACCCGTGAAGCTCGTTGTCAAATTCAACCTAACTCGGCTGAAGAAGATGGTGTTTGGGTCAGTCTCACGACCACCCGGATTACCAATACCTCCATTGATGGCAAAGATTGCCTCACCGTTGAGCTTGGTCGTAGTGGAGAACTGAGTAGCCTCCATTCTTGCGGTACGGGCTTCCAGGCTATCTACTCGACCGACTAAAACTTTCAATTCTTTGGCAAATTCTTCCTGAAGCCGTTGCAGAGTTTCCAGGTCTTGACGAGAGATTTGATTAGCCAAACCTGCGTTAATCAGTTCGCTCACCCGGTCGAGAGCAGCATTCAAAGCGGCAGCAAACTCGTAACGGGTCATGGCTCGGTTGCCCCGGAAGGTGCCATCGGGATAACCTTCGATCACACCATAACGCTCAATCAGTGACTGCAACGCTTGGAAAGCCCAGTCGCTAGGCTGGACGTCTGAGAGCTTAGAAACCGAAGTGACGCGGGCTATATAGTTGGTTCTGCGGCTGAGCTGCCTCACTTCGTTGATTGGCTGTTGGTTGCTGATCTGTGGAACCGTCTGGTCTTGGGAGGCAACTTGAGGCATCAACCTAGCAGTCTGTCGGGGAGTAGGGAGTAGGGAGTAGGGAATGGGGGAAGAGTTTTGTAGGTCGCTTGAAACTGGGCTTTGCCGAGCTTCGCTAACGTTAAGGTTGGCTGTTTCCTCACTTCCCCTTGGCTCCTGATTCTCTTTCTCCAACAGACTGCTAGGAAACACTGAGGATACTTTGAGAGCTACAACACTGCTGACCTCGTTGATTGGCTGTTGGTTGCTGATCTGGGGAGCCGTCTGGTCTTGGGAAGCAACTTGAGTCATCACTCTAGAAGACGCTGAGGATGCTTCGAGAGCTACAACAGTGCTGATCTCAGCAAACACAGGAGCTGAGATTGCTAAAACTGCTGATATAGCAGCTGGACTAACTAGTAAAAACTTCCACCACTCCTTAAACACTTCCAAGGAGTCAGGAGATTTTGAATTTATCATTACACAGCTGTTGCAGTAAAGGAATTACTTGCTTCAAAACTCACCGCAGTACCTAAAGGTCACTGATCAATTCAATGAGAACACCAAATTGATCAGCTCTCCTAACCACATCTCACACCAATCAATTCGGGTTTGTAGCTACCTTCCAAGACCAGGTCAATCAAGAATGGCCCATTGTGGGAGAGTGCCTGGGCGATCGCAGGGGCAATCTGATCAGGCTTCTCGACACGGACAGCTTCAACACCCATAGAACGGGCGATTTCGTCAAAGCGGATCGCTGGCTTAGACAAATCAAAACTGAGGGGAAAATCATGCTCTGGTATCCCTTGCTCCTTCCAGTAAGCCTGGATATTGAACTGTAGTATCCTGTAAGACTTGTTATTGCAGATGACAAACTTGGCATCCACATTGTGACGGGCTGCTGACCAGAGGGCTTGGATGGTGTACATCGCACCGCCATCCCCCGTAAACCCAATCACCGTTTTGTCGGGATTGGCGATTTTGGCACCCATAGCTCCTGGGATACCGACACCCAAGGAACCACCACGGGTAAGGAAGTAGTGTCCTGGTTTAGTTGTTGGTCTGTAGCGGGCGATCGGAGGGGAGTTGGTCAGAGCTTCATCAAAGATAATGGCATCATCGGGTAATTGAGCCGCCAGTTCTTCCATGAAAAGAGAGAAGTGCAGGGGTACAGTATCCCGAACTGCCTGATCGTGCTCCAACTCACTCTTGTGCTTGGCTAGTTTCGCATGAGTAATTTCAGCCGCTCGCGTTTTGGCAGCTTCTTTCTGCTCAGGTGTCATGACTGCTTCAAGGATGGTCACCAGTTGAGCAAGAGTCAGTTTGGGGTCGCTGACTATCCCGATATCAACTGGGTGATTCTTAGCAATCTCATAAGCATTTAGATCAATGTGGATCACCTTTGCTCCGGGCGCAAAGATAGTTCCTAGTTCAGGAAAGACCTCTGGTAAGAGGTAGGTTCCACAGACTAAGTTGACATCTCCCTTGGAGGTGATGGGTAGACTTTGATAGCCGAACATATGTCCAGTTGCACCCTGGTACAGAGGATGAGCCTGACTCATGTTCAACTCACCAGCATCCGCTTCCCAAACTTCTGCACCCAAGAGTTTAGCAATGCGGGTTAACTCATCCTGTGCGCCAGAAAAAGCTACGCCATCTCCCACAAAAATCATCGGTTTTTGAGCGGCTGCCAACATGACAGCTATACTCCTGAGAGATTCTTCATCCGGCACGACTCTGGTAGATGGAAACGAGGTGGGTCTAACTTCCTCAACAACAGGAGCATCCAAGATATCCTGCGCCAAGCAAACGTATACGGGTCCCATCGGGGGAGTTGCAGCAATCTTGATGGCTCGTCGTAGAACGCGAAGGAGGGAGGATGGTTCCATCACCATCGTTGACCACTTAGTAACAGGTTCGGCAAAAGCTACTAAGTCACCTGCCATCTGGGAATCCATTGCCTGATATTTGATTCCTGCGTCTCCACCGATGACCACCAAGGGCGAGTGACCGCGCTTTGCCTGGTACAATGCTCCGATCGCGTTCCCCAATCCGGGGGTGCTGTGTATTTGCACCACGGCAGGCTTCTGGGTTGCACGAGCGTAACCGTCTGCTGCCATGACAGCGACAGTCTCTTGCAACGTCAGAATGTACTTAAGGTCTGGGTATTCCCAGAGGGCATCCAGAAACCCCTGTTCAACTGTGCCTGGGTTGCCAAATATATAGTGGATACCATCCGCTAGCAGTTGTTCAATAATTGCAAAGCGCCCTGTCTTGCCAGCCATTGCCAACTCCTGTCTAATAAGAATTCAGTTTTGTGCAATTCAAGTCGAGAATGAAGAGCTTGTAGAAAACAGCACAGTAACGCATCAAGACCTCACCTTCTGACTCCTGATTCCTTGCTGCTGAATTCTTCTTGATTACCAGCCAAACTTTTTCAATCCTTTCTCCAGGACTTCCACCATTTTCTCGCCCGTTAGATAAGAGTCTGGGGTAGAGCGACCTGTGATAAAGGGATAGTCAACAATTACTGAGGTTTCTTTCCCGAAGTTACCGATGTAAGCCCCATCAGGACCAGTGGCATCTCGCAGAATGTACTCCAGGGGATAAGGCGGAGGACCCATGTTGAAATCGGTACCCATGAAGCCCGTACCGTCGTGGTAGTCGTACTCTTTGCAGTGGCCAGTGACGTGTTTGCCCCAGATAATGCTCTTACGGTTCTCAAGTTCGCGGGCAAACGCGAGGCAGGTAACCCCGTAGCACTCAGCCCCAATTGGCTTATCCATCCGATAGAAGCTGAGGATAATGTCGTGTACCCGCTGATTGTTCGCTAGATCCACAATCGGACCGCTGCCACCCACAAGCAACAAGGCATCGAACTCGTACAAAAACTCTTTCTCTGCTTTAGCGATCGCTTTGTAGTAGGCCTCCATGTCCCGGATCAGGCTTGAAGAACTGAAGTAAGGCATCTCTGGGATCAGGTCAGAAATGTTCAGTGGGTTGTTCAGTCGGGGTGATTTATCGATTTCCCGCACCTTCTGAGCCACTTCCTCGGTCGTGACCGACCGACCTAGCGGTGGATCAATGTAATTGGGGTCCATACTGGGAGGAAGCGCTACAGGCCGCTTTCCCTTGGGAGTTGCAAAGGTGACTTCATACCCTGCCTTATCGAAGGTTTCCAAGGGACCAATCAATTCTTCGCCCCAGTAACCCCACTCTGACAACACTATTAGAATCTTTTTCACGGCAAAAGCCTCCTCTTACGCAACAAGCGTGCGATCGCACTTAAGTATCTGAATTCAAATTGCCTTAGCTATCCACAATTAGTCCTATCTGTGAAACCAATTTTCTGCTTGACAAAGATGCAAATTAATGTTAAACAGCTTAAGGAAGGAAAAGGAGTTAGGAGCAATTAAGGTAAAGTTGCTGGCAAGGCAATATAGCTCCTCAATATTCATGTAATCTCCACCTGCGGTCTAAACCGTAATTCTCGGATTGGAGATTAAGGCATAGTTTATTGAGCATTCTCAATAAACTACATAAAGACAAGTTGTTAAACTTTATCCCGTTGGTTGACTTTTTAATTTCTTTAACTCTTTCCGGCTGCACCCGAATTTCTAATGCAAAAAAGACATTAGCAAAGCCGAACTAAATTGATATTAGTAAGGATGCCTAGTTAGGCACAATGGAAAAAATCGCGTTCTAAATGGGAAAATTTTTAGGTATTCACCCTCTCTTATTACTCTGGTAAGAAAATAAAGGCTCTTGCCAGAGCGGGGGCTAAAAGCTGCAATTTCTAGAAGTGGCGCTGGGTATTTTTCCAAGTTTTTGGAGGTATTTTGTTGAGTTGACGAAAATGTTTGACAAAATGACCTGTATCTACATACCCCACAGCTTCTGCAACCTCGTGAACTGCCAAGTTAGTTTCCAGGAGCAGCTGACGAGCCTGGAACATTCGACGTTGGATAATCCACTGATACACGGTTTGTCCAGTTAAACGACGCACTAAGCTAGTCAGGTAAGACGGAGAATAGCCAAACGTTTGTGCAATCTCATTTAAGCTAATAGGTTGGTGATAATTGGCCTCGATAAATCTAAAGATCTCCCGCAACTGGGGATGTTCAGAATACTGGAAGTGGAGAGGAGCCTCAGTCAGTGTCCCAGACACCGCTTGATGGGCGTACTCGAGCTGCTCTTCACCTTTCTTATGATCCTTCAGCGTCTCGATAATCGCCTTGATGGATAGCCGCTCATGGACAAACGGTGGCAGAGTGAGCACCTCAAATGATAACCACTCGGCTTTATTTGTCCAGTTTAGGAAACGTTGGCTCATCGCCTTGAGTTTGGCAGCTCCTGCCTTAGCCTGCTCCAGTGATTCGGCTTCAAGAATATGAGTAATCAACGCCTCTGCATCTTCGCGAACTGGGTTTTCATCCAAATCACGAGATGGGGATCGTGAACAGTAGTAGGGGTCGGTGGTAGGTAGTTTCTTCTTCCCTGATTTTGGCATTAAAAGAACCTCCAAGTAGTCACTGCTCTCAGCTGCGTAGTCAGCATCTAAACCAGCGGCAGCTGGAGCTAGTTGTTTGGGTTGGAGCTGTCCGCATTCCTGGTTCATAGCTTGTACAGCAGGGTTCGCACTAGTATTTAAGCAAGAGATCTCTTGCACTCATTCGATTTTCGTTACGTAGCTGTATTACTTATCAGCTCTGGTTTTGCCTTTTATGCAAGAAGTTTAATCTAGTTTTGAGCAGTAACCACTTTCTCAACTTCCCTGTTGGCAGGCGTTACAGCGATTTGCGGCTCCTCCTAATCAATTTGGTGGACTAGCGCATAGCGGTTTTCGATTGCCTGAAGTACAGAAAGCGGTAGCTATTCAGCCGGTTCACCAGCCGCGTGTATGAAACTCATCTACAAACTGCTATAGGTTGGATTCGCTTAGTTCTCATAGTCTGTCGCAGAAAGATTCATCAATAAGGGATAATGGGGGGTTTCCCAGAACGTAAGATACGCAAAACTAAAACCCAGAGTAATGTTGTATTATCCCTGTGGGCGAGAGCCTGATAGAGGCAGCCGGATTTAGACGTGGAAAAGTTTAGTAAAAAAATAACGCTTTACACGCTAAAAAATCAAGCGTTGTATTACAATATCACTAAACAGGGAATCTGCTAGGTACAACTCTCCCTTGATGGGGTCGGAAATGAAAAAAGCCTCAATCAGCCACAGAACAGGGTGTCTACTCTTCACGTAATTTCCGAACCTCTTTTGTTGCAAGGTGTATTAAAGTCCTGGAGCGTATCAGTTAACGCTTTGCACACTATTGTTTCAAGCCAAGAATCTGAGGTCTCAGTACTCATGGCTAAAAACGCTTTATAACTAGGCTATAGAGCTAATTACTCAATAGTTGCAACCACTTTTGCGCAAAGAAGAGGGATGAGTGGAACCTGAAAAAGATCGACAAAAACTTTCTGAGCTAGTGCGCTTTTTGATTGAGCAGTTGCCAAATCCCAGCTATGCAGAGTTAGCTCAACGAATTGGGATTGGGCGTGATGCTGTGCGGCGATGGGTAGAGGAAACCCAACAACTGGGGAAAACAGCCAAGCGAAAACTGGCTCGCTATTTACGTTGTGATGAAGCAGCTTTGGAGGAATATCTTTCAAGCGACCAGGATTTAATGGAGTTCTTAGCAAGCATCCCACAGTCGGGTTATTTTTCGTTGTTCACGATGCAGCGCGTTTCCTTGTGGCTAAAGACTTTGAGCTTTGCGGAACTCTCGCAGCTTAATGAGGAGATAGCTAGGCAATTCTCCAAAATTGCCCAGATGTCTGGCTCAAACCCTTCGGTGCGCCGGATTAACGGACTTGTTGTCCTGATTAAAGAATGGATGCACGCTCAAGGTTTAAACCCGGAAGACCCTGAACAATTTGCATCACTGGCAGCGAAATCTGTAGGCTTTCCGAGGGATGCCGCTTTGGAAATATTAACTGAGCAACGACTGGCTAACGATATTGAATGTTCGTTGCTTTGTTTGTTGCTACCCTCTCCAACCGGACAACCTTATCGACCCGCTGAATTACGCGCAATTAGGGATGGCACGTTTCTCTATGAACCTGAAGAAGATAAGAAATGGTTAGAGAATAGACAAGCATTAGAAAATGTGGCTGAAGAACATAACCGTAATGAGCGCAATGTGAATCAAAAATGAGCGCAATGTGAATCAAATAAGGAGATAGGAAGAGTGGATTCAGACTTTTCTAAAATTGCTAGTCAGAAAGCCCAATCAATTTGGCAAGTTAGCTGGGATTTTCAGGATGCGGTTATTCAACTTTTTGTAGAGCAGTCCCGCTTTCGGCAATTGCTAAAGCTTGCCAAAATTAGACTTTTTGCTGGCTACTCACTACTTCAAATCGACTGTTTAAACCTTGGGGTCGCAATGTATTTTCACTGCCATGCCCCCTCTTTGGTCAGGGAAATCATTTATTGGAAACTGGCTAAATATGTGCTTTTGTCTTTTCAAGGTGAGGCTATTTCCTTACCTTTAGGAGTGGATGGCTTCAGCGATATGACTAAAACGATGAGTACTTCTTTACCTAACATGGATTCCCGTGATTTAGATTTGTTTACCGAAGTTCATTCAAGTGAAACATCTGCGGCAATTATTCGATTACGAGATCAGAAAGTGTTACTGGCTAATCAAAAAATTCTGGCAAGCAGCGGTAAGACAGCCGGTGACATCACTGGAAAAAAAATTACAGCTCTGTGGGACCCTGACAATTTAGAAGAGTTGAACGACCTTTTGGAGCGAAATGGTCAGTTAACTGATTATGAATACAAAGCTTATTCTTGGGTGCGTGAAGAAGACAGTTCTCTTTGGCGGCGACGCCGAAAAACCTATGGAAGTGATTTCCGGCTAGTGGAGTATTTGGGTGAGCCTTGTCGGTTGTCCTTCTGCAAATCAGTTTGCTGATATAGCAGTCCTAAATGATTCGTAAGAAAAGTGAACCACAGATGCACACAGATGAACACAGATAAAATTAGGATGCTCTCACAACTGATTTAGGATTGCTATATATACCACTAAAGTCAGTTGTTGGTTGGGTGGCGCTTCACTCCACAGATATTTACTCTTCTTACCAATTAGCTCTTAGCAGCGATCGCTCAAAAGAGTTGTGGTTGAGGGCGTGACTGATGCAGCGTTCGCTCACGCTAATCGCAATAGGCGCGTAGTCGTTTGTATCGCCGCGAGTGAGTAGTTCAAGCGCTTCCTGCGGTAGTACAAGCAACGCCAGCTTACTCCGAAGAGGTCAACAAAATCTCCTGAGTCCGGTAGCAAGGAATTACACCACCGGATACATAAAACGCTGGCAATTCGATTAGTCACACAGCTGTTCTCCAATAATCTCCATGTCTTTACTTTGCTACCTAAACCGGCTCAGGATAAGCAAACCTGATTGCTTGAGCAATGTCCTAGGGAGCGATGACTTCTTACTATAAGCCGATAAATTTCACTCATTTCAGCGAAATTAACAATGGAAGACAAAGATAATAGATGTACTTTCCCACAACCAATTATCTCCCTTGGGATAAAAGTGGGAATAGAACGTCGTTTTTATGAAGTAATTGAAGCGATCGCCACTGCCCAACAGCAAAACTGGCGTGCTGCTGTTGAACCAGATATGCAGGCAAGTGAAATTGAACAACTGTTAGTAGATGAACAAGCTGCCGCTGAGTACGGAGAGGCGGCAATTGCTGCCTTAGACACCCAGGATTATGAACATGCCTTGACTCAATTAGCCTATGCCTACATCAAACAACGGAATTATAACCACTTACAACAGAATTGGGGAATCACGATGATGCTTTTATCAAGCTGGATGCAGTATCACTCATTGCCTATCCCTAGCTGGTTACTAGAACTATGCGACGAATGGGGGAAAAAGTAGCGGTGCGATGTAGCAAGTCGAGTGTTAGAGGCTGCCACTCCGCATCAGTGACATCAGAAGGATATGCTTTTCGTGTCATTGTCTGTACGCCGTTGCGTTACACCTCCTCTATCTTCAAATTAAGCGATCGCCTAATTCGCGTCACTTTACTTTTCTTTAGAGACAGCCTCTAAGTTTGGAACACCAAGCGATCGCACTGAGGACTATAGAGGCTCTCTGAATTTCTTAAGAAAAACCTGAAAAAGAATATCAAAAAATCACCATAGGGATAGAGTTTTTGCCGAACTTTCATTATCAGGATTTTTTTTCCCTAACCCTTGTGCGATATGCAGAAAAAGCCAACAAAGGAACTATTATCAACAGCGAACTTGCTGCTAAGAATTTAAGGTTCCAGCTTGCTGTTTGATTCAGCTGAATTTTCGCACCGTCTATACTGGTATGATAAACTAAGTGTTGATATACGCCGACTACAGTTACCTGCATTAGTGGCGCTAAATCAGCCGTACACGCTTCACCGGAACGAGGGGGTATACCCAGACAACTGCTGCTTCCTTGAATAGATTTAAACTCCTCAATCCGTAGCTGAGAAATGGGTAATCCAGTGCGCTGGGAGGCTTGGACTAAAACGGCAGATGCAACTTCATCTGGCAATGAAGTACTACTGAGGCGACTAGCCGCTTCATTGAGCTTGATTTGAGAACCGTCTAGATTAGTGCGATAGACCAGACGTTCTTGCCCAGTTTCTACAGTTACCTGCCACAGGATTAAATCCTCCTTGCAGACTTCACCGGGAAGCGAGGGAAGACCGAGACAACTGCTGCTCCCTTCAATCTTTATTGAGTCAGTAATGCGGAGACTAGATGTAGGTAACCCTGTACGTTGAGATGCTGTTGTCAAAACGATATTAGCAATAGATGAAGGCAAGGCAAGCCAAATCATGTGGCTTGTTCTTAGCAATGAGGGGGGTTCCTGGAGAGTTAGCAGTTGTGGCTCGTGCTTTTGTCACACCAGCACTCAAGAACAAAATACCCGTTAGCATTAAGATCGCAAAAAGAAGCTGCGGTTGGTGAAGGGTTTGACGAAAATGTTTCATATCAGGCAACGCTTCCTTGGCACATTAACTTACTCTCTGTCTCGGTTATAAAGGCAAGAGGGTAATCGTTTATGCCATGTATCGATTTTGGCAACGACACATGGGAATTGAGTAGTCGCCTTCTTTCATAGGAAATGACGATGATTCCCTATTAGGTCTATGCAAAGAAGTGTTTTAGGTTTGGCTGTCGGATTCTTCTCTTTAGTTGCCAGCGCTCAGGCACAGGTTTTAACCCTTCCAGAAGGAACTACTGGATTAACTCCTCTAGAGGGCAAGGTGAAATCTGTTCAACAGGTTCGCGTTCCTGTGGGTGATACAGTTACAGGAGCCGAAACTCGTGTCAATCTGGAATTCACGCTTAATGGCTGTTTAGATTCGCTGATGCCCTTGATTTCCCGCTCCGAGGTACAGGGAAGCCGCGCCACGATTTATGTCACAGCGCTGAACGCTCATAACCAGCAATCTATCGCTGCCACATGTATGGGAATGCCACGAGCCTCTGCACAAGTGAGCGTTCCAGGCGTGTTTGGGCGCAATCAAGTTCGCGTAGTGTTCATGGGGCAACGCCCTCAATAGATTGCCTCATAGATACCGCTCTCTACGCCAAGTTACTATAAACAAGCCCAGCAATTTGCCGCTGGGCGCTTGGCGGAAAGGAAAAAGATTACGGGTTTCTACTTCTTACAGAGGAACTGCACATCTAAACTTGGCTTTAATAATTCCTAGCTGATAAATGGTTGTCTTATACTGGCAAATGCCTATTTGCTTTTCGGGTGAAGACGGACTTGTTCGACAAGAAGCTTCAACAATCAGTCACCTGTTGAAGTGCTAACCACAGGGCCAACTGACCGAACGGTTGACCGTTGGTTGCAGCGTACATTGAGTCAAGTCGGTGAGCAACTTGCAGGGCTTCGCTATCGCTTTTGTGCGGGCTGAGTTGTCGTAAAGGTAGTAAGGTGGCAAATTATGTATGCTGAAATCTTGCTCTAGTTGCCGACAGGTTGAAACCTGCGGCTACACAAACGAAGTCCGCCTGTGCGGACTACGGAAAATTAAGGATTCTAGAGCCTGCGGAGGCAGGCTTTGTTTGTATAGCCCCAGACTTCAGTCTGTGGGTGATTAAGAGCAAGCTCTAAGTATGCCTGCTATCCCTCTTTCTCCATCCACATCAGCATACCCAGCCGCTATGTATGGCTTGGGGTAATAGCAGATACGATCTAGGGATGGAGACATTGACAAGCTGTTAAAAGAAGCAATCTATGGTTAAAACTCCCTTCCAGCAAGAGTCTGGAGCTATCCCACCGCTTGAAAGTGGCGATCGCTTAAATCTCTATGAATTTGAGCGTCGTTACAACGCTATGCTTTCTCTCAAGAAAGCTGAACTAATTGAAGGAGTTGTTTACTTGCCTGCTGCTTTACGGTTTCGGAGCCACGCTGAACCGCATGGGAATCTCATGGGTTGGCTATGGACTTACAAGATTTCTACGCCTGGTGTTGAGTTAGGAGATAATCCAACTGTACGGCTAGATTTGGACAATGAACCTCAACCCGATGCTGTACTGTTGATTAGCGAAAATTGTGGTGGACAGGCAAGACTCAGCGAGGATGATTATGTTGAGGGTGCGCCGGAACTGGTGGCAGAGATTGCGGCAAGTAGTGTGGCGATCGACTTGCATGACAAGAAACGGGCGTATCGCCGCAATGGGGTTCAAGAGTATATTGTTTGGCAAGTGTGCGAACACAGACTCGATTGGTTTTACTTGCAGCAGGGAGAGTATGTTTCTCTGCCAGTGGATGAAGATAATGTGATACGGAGTCGAGTGTTTCCGGGATTGTGGCTAGCAGCAGGTGATTTGTTAGCAGGAAATATGGCGAGGGTGTTGTCAATGTTGCAGGAAGGTTTAGCTTCGGGGGAACATGGAATGTTTGTAGAAGAGTTGGCAGAGCATTAGGGAAATCAGTTTCCTCATAATTCCGATTTGAAAAAGCCGCACCTCTGTCGGAGAGATGCGACCATAATCAATTTCTCTATCGAGAAGATTTTGTCTGGCGTAGAATTGCGACTACGATTACTCGAACAAGTCCAGTCAGCGAATTCTCTATCTTGCCGTCTCTCGTCTTACCTTCAACAGCGTATTTACCATAGAATTAGGACAAGTTCTGCTAAAGAACCAAATTATTAGGTTGATTGTCTTTGATGAAGAAAGAGAGGCGATCGCGCTATGGATACCCGATTAAACTACCGAGACATCATTAAAAAAATACTGCAAGAACACGCCCAATATCGAGCTTCCCTGCCTGACAGCTACGACTCCCAAGTTCTATTTGATGATGAGCGAGGACGCTACTTAGTCTTGGATATTGGCTGGAATGACGACAAGTATCTACACACTACGCCCATTCACCTCGATTTAATTGGCGATAAAATCTGGATTCAATATGATGACACCGAGGAAGGGATTGCTAGCGATTTACTAGAAGCAGGCGTTCCCAAAGAAGATATTGTGCTTGGTTTTCGCCATCCCAAAATACGGGAATATACAGGCTTTGCAGTGGCTTGATTGCGTGACATCTAATGAAGCATCGAAGAGCGATCGCACGACTCACCAAGCGACTGTTTGTAGGTTTTCTTGTGCAAGTCTATTTTTGACGGCTGCCTCATCTGCAAACAGAGCAATAATGATGTTTGTATCCAACAAGTATCTACCACTCATTGGTGTCTACCTGCTCACAGTCCTGTTCTATTGCTTCACGCATCAACTGAATATCATCAGGTGGTATCGCACGCTCAATGCCTTATGTACTGAATGGCATCCTCAACTCGTTACAATTAGCAATAAACATCGTTACAATTAGCAATAAACAAGCCAGCAAAATCTCCATCTCCTTGTCGGGGAGATGTTTAACAACGGTTCCGACGCTAATTGATTCTGCAACCACCTATGCCCTCGTCAAACACCCAACCCCACGAATCCCTTGCAGTCGCTACTGTGTCTCTGCCTGAAAAGCCGTCCTGGCAAATCAAGTTGCTGTACGACGGTGAATGTCCGTTGTGTGTGCGAGAGGTCAACTTCTTGAGAAAACGCGATGCGGGTCGAGGAAAAGTGGCGTTTGTGGACATTGCAGACGATGACTATACTCCCTCTTCGCATGGCGGCGTAGACTTTGAGACGGCAATGGGGCGAATTCATGCGGTACTCCCCGACGGCACTGTCATCAAAAATGTCGAGGTCTTTCGTCGAGTCTACGAAATTCTGGGCATGGGGTGGATCTATGCTGCCACCAAGCTACCTGTGATTGGTTGGATTGTCGATACCCTATACGAAATTTGGGCGGACTGGCGACTGGCTCTCACAGGACGACCGAACTTAGCTACTATTATGAGCGATCGCCAGAAGCGGATTGAGTGCAACACACTCCAACGTTGCCGATTGAGCGACGATGAAGATTGACCTCTATATTCAGCCGCCAGCACTTTGCAACCTCAGATGAGCTAATAAATCAAACCACGCTCCTCAAAGCCATTGAGTCTCAAAGGCATCTTGCCCATCCCCATACACCAACGCCCCATACTCTTGCCACCGTGCTACTGCTTCACGAGTGAGTTCAGGAGTCTGCAAAACACTCAAATTTTCCTCTAATTGCGCTTGAGTTTGTGGTGCAGTTAGAGCCAAGTGTACGGCTTTTTGGTGTAGCGCATATCGATAACAATCAGCTGCCGTGGGAATCTCTGCTTGCCAATCCGGGTGTCCTTGTAGAAGTTTCCCCCAACGGGTGCAAGTAAACGCAACCAATGGAATTCCCGCCTGTTGAGCCATAGGGAAAACTTGAGCTTCGGCCTTGCGATGCGCCATGTTGTAGCGGTGCATGAGTACCTCACATCGACGGCTCTTAATCAAGTCTAGGGCTAAAGCACGATTATGAGTGGTGGCACCCACGTAGCGAATCAGCCCTCTTTCCTTCCAATCCCAAAGTTCATCGAGTACTGCCCAAATTTCAGCAATGTCCTCCGACGGTGTGACATACTCGGCAAAAAATACATCTACGACATCAACATCGAGGTATTGACGCACTTGCTCTAGGTACTGCCCAAGTCTACTTTTATCGCGCTCATCACTTCCCGTTGCAATCAATACCTGTTCGCGTTGAGTTGCAACTATTGGCTTTAGTCCATTGAGCAAGTTTTCGTGGGAGAGGTCGTAAAAAAAGAAATAATTAACTCCTGCCTCAAACGCCACTGCTGCACAAGATGTATCCATACCCCGACTTCCTGCTAAGCCAAGGATGCTGGCAGGCTGTCCGTTTAGAGTTTCTAAATGCATAGGAAAGCGCTCCTTTTAACGATTTCTCTGCCAACACCAACCCTTACTTTTCACGGCATCTTTTCGGTTGATGCGATCGCTTCACTCTTTGGTGAGGGATTGGCTGCGTTAGTTTGGATCAAAAGTTTTCGAGAAAAATTACTACTGCATCAGTCGATCGCCAGCACCCGGTTCCATTTTCCGTGTCAAATGAACAGTCGCGGCTTACCCCTAGCGAGAGTGGGAGCCATGAATCCTGGTGAAAACACTATGATTCGGTGAATGCATAGAGTGCAATCTGTGAATTAAACCGCTCTGGCTCATATTTGAACCAAAGCGGTCTAAGTGCATTTTTAGGTTTTTATAGTCAGGGTCTTTATATTGGCTGACCCGTTGTTAACTCTTGTTAAGTTTCTCAGAATAAATCCGTTTACTCGCTCTATCTTTGGATAGATATTTTGGTTTTCTCGGACAGCCCAGAAGTAGACAACACTCTCTGATGTGGGAATGATGGGACTCTAGGAGTAGAGACCTGTAATCTGTATCTTTGTAAAGTCTCTAAGCTTATTGGCTAGAAGGGGTGCATAAATGGACAACGTTTTTCCTGCTGCATCTATCTAGGGGAGTATAATATGAAGTGTATATACAGAATTTCTTATATTAAGCCCCCGCAAGCGCAATGCCAGCGGGGATTATTATTTTAAGTTTCAGGCAAAAGCGCTTTAAAGTATGGGGTCTGACTTGGATATTGAAGACACTGAATCTATGCAAGAAAATCAAATCAAGATTGATTTCGCACAAGTTGATTTATCATCTTTGGAAACGGAAGATGACTTTCGCACAGAAGCTAAAAGATTACTGCCAGAGGCTCTCATTCAGATAGGCGAAGCAATGGGTGAAGAAACATGGAACGCCTTGCAACAAGGACAAAAAGGTTCAGGGTCGAAAGCAAGCACCTCGTCTAGCGAGAAGCGCAAGTTTATAAAAGATGCGGGGAAAAATTACCAAAGAGGGGCGAAAGCTAAAGATAGAAAAGAAATTGAGGACTATATTGTGCAGCAACTGCGTAGTCATGTGGACTAACACCGACTTAACCTCAATCACTCTACAGACAAGCTCAAAGTACCGTTCTCAAATCAGATGTAGGATTAGGAAAAACGACCTCATAGTGTTCCACTGTTGGGAACGGGTCATAGAAGTGATGCAACAAGGAACGCCACTCTTGATACTCTGGTGATTGTCGAAACCCAATCGTGTGATCTTCTAACGAATGCCAGCGCACAAGTAGAATATAGCGGTTCGTGGTTTCTATGCAACGTTGGAGTTCATGAGAGATGTACCCCGGCATGGAGGCAATGATGGTTGAGGCTATTTTAAAAGCCGTTTCAAACTCATTAACCATGCTGGGCTTAACATCAAGGATGGCAACCTCTAGTATCATGGGCTGGATGTTTTTATCACGGATACTATAGTACAAGGTGCTATCAAGTAGCGGCGGCACAAAGCAGCATCGCCTTCTCTTTAGTAAGATTGGCGCAGCCTAAGTGCATGTATGAGACTCAATACATCATGAGTCCACTCAGGAAGGATTAACGTCATCGCAATTTCTTCCAGGGTGTGAATAATGCCCACAGCGATCGCCACACTCAATGTTAATCCACCATAACCAAAACCGAATAGAGCGATCGTGGCAACAAACAGCGTGACTCCCCAAGCTTTGGCTGAATATGTGTGATAGCTGGCGGGTTGACCGTATTTGGCTAAATTGACGACCCACCAAATCAATTGGATGCCCACTACCGCACTCAACCCATTAGAGAAGGCGATAATCACATCAGGATGCACCAAAAAGGCACTAACTCCAACGCAAAGATACAGGCAAACATCAGCCCAACTATCTGCCTTTCTCAGCGAAGCTGTGCTAACACCGAGACGGCGTGCGATGACACCATCAAAGATATCTGAGAGAAACGCTGCCACAAACCCAACGATGAACCAGGCATCTGTCTTGCCGTCGATCGCATTGAGTAGTAGTAATGGTCCCATGAAAAAGCGGAGGATGACCAGTGCGGCAGGAAGACATTGGATCGCTCCCACCAATAGTAAGCGATCGCTTCTGGTTTGAGCGATTTGACTGGTGTCGTTCATAAGTCCTTTCGCATGAGCGTTCGATTAACCTGAGTTTTGCCGAAATCCGTGTTGCAATGGGGCTTGTTGTGACCAGTTTCCTTGAAAGTCTACCTAGTTGTTATTAAAAACCGGGTTTAGAGGGGTGGTGGCTTAAGCCTAGGTAGGACAGTTGGAGAGATTGGCACTGTTGTTCCCCCCGACACTAGACCGACAGACGAGGTTAAGAACTCACTGCGGATAGATGCACTCCGGGCGATCGCACACTCTATCATGTGATAGTCTTTTTCCTCTTTTTCTATGCATCAAGCAGCTCACAACACTCATCGCCGCAAAGAAATTCTCCGGGGTGTTCTTGCCGTATCTATCATCATCGTCGGCATCACCCATTTTCTTAGACCAGAGCAATATGCCCGCATTGTACCGCCACCCTTTCCGCCCTTGGCGTCCGTCTACCTTAGCGGTTTCTTCGAGATTCTGGGCGGCATTGGCTTATTGATTCCATTTGTCAGCGTGGCAGCGGCATGGGGATTAATTGCCTTGTTTATTGCCGTCTTTCCTGCCAACATCTACATGACGTTGCACAACATCAAGATTGAGGGAATCCCCCAAAATCAATTACTTTATTGGGCAAGGCTACCCGTTCAGGCGGTGTTTATTGCCTGGGCTTACTGGTATACTCGCCAACCTGAGAAACAACCAGGAGCATCAGAAGTTCGATGAGGAAATCTGCCAGCACATTACTATCTTTACAGAACTTAATAGTATAAAACCGCTTTCTTGCTTGGAGTGAATGACAGCAATGGAATTGGCGACGTTTGGAGCGGGTTGTTTTTGGGGTGTGGAGGCAGCATTTCGGAAAGTTAAAGGAGTTACATCGACTTCTGTTGGCTACATGGGAGGGCATTTTCCTAATCCCTCGTATCTCGATGTGTTGTCGAGGATAACGGGTCATGCGGAAGTCGCGCAGGTTGAGTATGACCCGTCTAAGGTAAGCTATGAAGAGCTTCTCGATCTGTTTTGGAACATCCACGACCCCACATCGCTCAACCGTCAAGGTCCAGATAGGGGGGAACAATATAGGTCTGTGATATTTTTCCACAATCCCCAACAGGAGGAGGTGGCGAAACGCTCTATGGAGAAGCTCCAAATGTCTGGTCGGTTTGATAAAGACATTGTGACAGAGATTAAGCCAGCAAAGGAATACTACTTAGCTGCGGAAGAGCATCAGCAGTATTTCGAGAAGAAAGGACAGCGAAGTCACTAGACCTCTTGCACGCATTCGATAAATCCCATCAAATCCATCTGTGTTTATCTGTGTTCATCTGTGGTTAAAAAATCAAAAATAAGCATTTTTGCAAGAGGTTTACTCTTGAGCAATAGCGGGATATCCTTGCTTTTGGCTAGCTATCTACCCGACGAATGGGAATTTGAATTTCACTGCGCTTAGCAGGTTCGGGGACATAGGGCGCATCGTAGAAGAAGCGCCGAGGTGAGCCGACAACGGTGTATTCTGGGTGCTGCGCTAACCACTCTCGTAACCGTTCTATGTTCTTTTGGTAGCTGGAGTAATCGTAACTACCTTTTAGCCCAAGGCTGACGACTGTCATGGGTGCGATGTCTTCTACCTGAATGTTTTGTGCAATCTCAGAAGGGTAGATATCAGTGCTGCGGTAGAGGAATGAAACAAGCGCTTCACCCCGTTCATTGGGTGCGCCTATCTCACCAGCTTCTAAAGAATTAACTGGATAACGGGCTTCTACTGGAGCCGTCATGGAGATATTGTTAGAACTGATGTGCCGATAGAGAGGGTCAAAAGCGCGATTCGCTGCCTGAGAGAGTTCTCCCGAATAGCGAACTGTGGCAGAACGGTAGGCAGGATATTGTTTGACTTCAATTTGCCCCTCTGTTGTGGGAGGCGGAAATCCTTCTGGCAAGGGAGCAGCAGTAGCACTGTAGGCGAAGAAAGCGATCGCAACTACTGCCAGGATTCCTACAGGTAAAAGTATGTTCTCTAGCTTCACAGGGAACCTCAGAAATTCATCCTATTCTAAGTCTGGCAGTTTTTCACGGGGGCAGGCGCACCTTCCTTGCACAGCGCAATCATGCGATCGCAATCCCCTCTCGACACAGTACCCAAAGCTCACTCAAATTGTGGTTACTGTAGCTCAACAGGAATATATGCGCTCACGCCACCGTTGCCAATGTTTCTAGGCAGTGCATAGTATATCTGGCTCTGGTTTTGAGCATTGTCAGTTGATCGACTTGTGCTAGGAGACGGTCTAGATTTGCAATTTCGTCAGCACAGAGTTGAGATTCTGCATTCTGAACTAGCAAATCGTTCAGTTGATTTTGTGCGGCGGGAGCTAGCATACTATCAGCTAACGCTTGCAGCTCATCTCGGCTTAAGCCAATTAAGCATTCCTCATCTAGAGCTAATGGGTTTGCTAGTCGATTGTAGGCTTCCAAATCTAACAAGACGCCAACTCGCTTCCCCTGCTCGTTGGTAACATAGCGCACTTGCTCAGACATGGGTTTTCTCTCTCTTGGTCTTTGAGTTGATCGTAGCTTATGGGAGTCAGAGCGATCGCTCTACTCAATCGGGTTGTATGGAACAATGGAGCGATGAAGACACTGAACCAGAAGAACAAGCAAATTGAGAAGCAACCCTTGGACTATTACTTGAATCTTCAGTATCCAGTAACACTTTACCCCGATCAAGAGGGGGGATATGTGGCTCAGATTAAAAACTTGCCTGGATGTCTAACTCAAGGTGAAACGTTGGATGAAACGATCGCAAATATAAATGAGGCGCGGGAGTTGTGGATTGAGACAGCTTATGAAGCTGGAGATGAGATTCCTTTACCCAGCACTGATGATACCTACAGTGGTAAGTTACTCCTGCGGATGCCTAAATCTCTGCATCGTCGTTTGGCTGAGAAGGCTGACAGGGAAAATGTGAGTCTCAATCAATATATAGTGTCTGTGTTGAGTAGGGGATGAGAGGCTTAGGGGTGCGATCGCTTTTCGTACTGCTTTGGCTTTAGTGAGTTTGATCAATAGCCATTATGTAGAGTGATGCTGGAAAGACGATCATTACTTCTCTAGGCTAAGCTAGCTGAATAGAAAGCTAGATGACTAAATATGGAACCATTCACTGCTGGCGCGATCGCAACCTTGGTTTTAACGAAAGCCATTGAAAAGGCAGGCGAAACCTTGGGAGAAAAGGTGATGGAGAAAAGCGGTAAGCTGATGCAACTGCTTAAGCGCAAGTCTCCCGATACAGCAAGTGCCATAGAAGTAGCAGCACAACACCCAGAATTGATTGAACAGCAACCAGAGGATTATGGTGAAGCCGTTTTGGTGGAAAAAGTAGAATCGGCAGCAAAATCAGACTCTGAGATTGCACAGGCAGTTCAAGGTTTGGCAGATGCTGTGAAGTCTCAAGTACCAGCAACCACTATCGAGAACTGGAAAGGGATAAATATTAAGGGTGGAAGTCCAACTATCAATAGCCCTAAATTCACTTTTTAACGCCCATGACTACTGAAGATTGGCAAGGAATAAACTTTAAGGATAGCAATCCCACAATCAACAATCCCACGTTCTATATAGGAACGTCCAAAAAAAAGTCAAATCCTCCACGAAACATTCCTTACAGAGGTGTAGCCAATTTGGTTGGGCGAACCGACGAACTCGAAACTTTGCAACTTGCAATGCAGAGGGAAAATCCGCTGTGTGCCATTTCTGGTATGGGCGGTATTGGTAAAACAGAACTTGCGATTCAATACGCACACCGATATGAAGCTGATTACCCTGGTGGGACTTGCTGGTTAACTGCAAGAGAATCCAATCTAGCGAATGACATTGTGCAGTTTTTCTTGCTTCACATGGAGCAGGAAGTGTTGAAGGAGTTTAAAGAGATAAGCTCTGAACTCGATCTTCAGGAACAAGTACAGTGGTGTTGGCAGCACTGGAAACCATCTGAAGGACTGGTATTGGTCGTGTTGGATGATGTCACCGATTTGGGGAGTTGTCGAAAGATACTGCCAACTTTTAAGCGCTTCCACGTTTTAGTGACAACGCGGCAGCGAGACTTGGACAGTAATGTTTTTGAGCTACCCTTAGATGTGCTGTCACTGAAGGAGGCTTTAGAACTGTTGACAACCCTGGAGGGTGAGGGGCGGGTGCAACAGGAACTTCAGACGGCAGAAGAATTGTGTGAATGGCTGGGGTACCTGCCGTTGGGTTTGGAGTTAGTTGGGCGGTATTTAAAAAAAGACCCCGATTTGTCGTTGGCAGAGATGTGGGAACGGCTGGAAGCCCAGCGACTGCAAGATGAGGCGCTAGATCCTTCAGAACAGCAAATGCAGCAAACTTTTAGCACAGCCGCTCGTGGGGTGAGAGCAGCATTTGAATTAAGCTGGCGAGAACTTACTCTCACTAGCCAGCTTGTTGGACAGTTGTTGAGCTTGTTTAAACCAACCGTAATTCCCTGGGAATTAGTAACTTTTTCTAGTGATACACAATTACTAAATTGGGCAAATACAGATATTAAATTAGCTAAACAGCAGCTCTATAGCCTTTATTTAATTCAGAGGCTTGAAGAAAGAAAAGCTTGCTATGAAATTCATCCCTTAATTCGAGAGTTTTTACAATACAAGCTGGCAGCTTCAGAGCAAGCAGATGCTCGAAAAGCAACCTTCTTATTAGCAATTAAAGCATATTATCAAAAACTAGCTGGTGATATGCTAGAACAAAACCTAAATGAAATAGAAGAAAGACTGACTGAAGAGTTTGAACAGTTAGAATTTTCCGAAAGATGGCGTCACCCACGAGAAATGGATAGACTTGTGGATTTTGATGAGATAACTGTTACAGTAGATTCTGTTAAAATAATCAAAAAATCTATATTAGATATTGATAGTATTGATGATGAGTATAGTCAATTTAAGTATGAACTAGGTTTAGAAATAGTTTTTACTCCAGAAGGTAGCTATCCTGACCTAGATATGTGTTACCCCGATGAAGGAGAATTGGTTTTTCTAAATACAATTCCAGAAGCTGGAGAGCAGCAGACCGGAATTGCCACAGCAAAAGTAGACATTGTCTTTGATGCCAATGATCCACTTGATATAAACGAAGTCGAAGTCGAAGGCGTCGAATTAGCAGACGCACCTACTGAAGTCGAAATAGAACCAGTTGATATAAAAATGAGTTTTGACTTTGAATGAAATCACCCCCTATTCGTTGTTCTCCCGCATCTATTACGGTAAGCTGTAGTCCAGCTTCTACGGATCATTGCGGAACTAAGTTTCAGACGCTGTTGGCAGGATCAAAGAGCGATCGCACCCATATCTAAAGGACATTTGCGTAAACACAGGTATAGACTATAGGGGTAAAAATTTGATGTAGTCTTGTTAGCGTAGGTACAAGTGTCCAGTTTGCTTGACAGAATTACAGTCAATCCCAAGCAGTGTGGTGGTCGTCCTTGCATTCGTGGGATGAGAATCAGGGTGTCAGATGTATTAGATTTACTCGCTGCTAGTTTAAGCTTTGAGCAAATTTTAGAGGAAATGCCAGACCTTGAGATGGACGATCTCAAGGCGGCTTTACTCTACGCAGCACGCAAAGTCGATCATCCAGTGCTTGCTGCATGATTATCTGGCTCAATGCCCAACTGCCGCCTGCTATTGCTGTTTGGATGACTGCTACCTTCGGTATAACAACTATAGCTGTGCGCGATCTTGGGTTGAGAGACGCAGAGGATCGTGAGATTTTTGAGGCGGCGAAGGCTCAGGGGGTAGTTGTGATGACCAAAGATAGAGATTTTGTCGAATTAGTTGAACAATATGGTTCACCTCCACAGGTGATTTGGCTGACTTGTGGAAATACGTCTAATGCACGGCTCAAAGAAATCCTCACTGCTACTTTGCCAGATGCTCTCGAACTTTTGCGATCGGGCGAAAGGCTTGTAGAAATCACTGGCAATTAGATATATCGCCTTTCACTAATTTTCTTCATCACTAGGAATTGCCCCAGCCCCAATAATCTGCTCGACTGTCAGAACCAACTCTGGGAAAGTACCTGAAACAATCTGCTCAGTACCAACAAACTCCGTACCTTCATACAGTTCCTCAACCAGGGTAAATATCGTCACCTTTGATGTCAGTGGGTCAACTACCCAGTATTCTGGAATATTTAAAACATTGTATTCAACGCGCTTAGCGCGATAGTCTGCCGTCTTTGTCGATTCGCTAACGACTTCTATCACTAAAATGGGAGGGGGTTCGTTGAGTTCGATGACAGCCTCACGGGTTCTCAACTCGCGCCACTGCTGGGTAGGGATAACCGTCAAATCAGGAATGCGAGAGGTATCCCACTTGCCAGCGCGAGGAGAACGTACACCAATTGCCACAGGTCTAACAATCCAGTCGCGTCCGGTACGCCCGATCTCAGCATCGATTTGCCGATAGAGAAAATCAATGATTTCTCCATGTTGCCCGGTGCCAATGCTCATTGCTACTAATTCCCCGTTCACCAACTCATAGCGGGTATCAGTTCCGTCTGAGTAGGTCAGATACTCCTCAAAGGATAGTTTCTTAGTCGTTACAGTCATGATCGCCCCCTTCGGAGCATCTAGTTCGCTAGGCTGTAACCCAACTTTAACAGAGCATTGCGGAACTGGGTTTCCGATGCCATTGGCACAACCAAAGAGCGTGGAGAGCATCCCGAATTTGTCAATTCACATTTTTTACCCCCCTCGCATCCCCCCGATGTGTTGGGGGGAAATCATTCTTATTCCCTCCCCTTAACAAGCGTTTGGCAAGATGAACGGATGCGATCGCTCATTCACCCTCAATCCCTCCTAACTTCTCCAGTAAGGCTTCCCACACCTCAATCTGTCGCTGTAATTGCTGGATGCGATCGCTCTTGCGGTAGCGCGTCGTTATTGCTTATTACTTTCCCTTCTTGAAACAGTCCTTTTCCTTCTAACTCATCTCTATTCAAGCTGATGACAATTTGGATGGCCCTTCGGATTCCCCCAAGTCATCCGCTCCTAAGCTATTTGTCTGCAAAGGAATTATTCCCCTAGCAATCCGCTCTACAAATTCACTTCTATTGACACTCTGGGCCCTAGAAGGGCGAAGATTCTTCGTTCAAAGACCCAACTTGCCCTGACAGGATTGCTCCAATCAGAGTAGCGGTCGAATCTCCCGAAGCGTTCGGGTCTATGACCCAAGTTCCGGTATGCCCTACCGTACTCAAGGCTAACTTCAGACGTCCGACGCTGGTTTACAAGGGGTGAAAATTATCGTCGTCCTATGCCAGCAGATTTGCGTCATCTCGCTTTGATGGACTTCCTGCTCGATCATTACGAGGAGATTCCCGAAAACCTCTTAAGCGTGCTGTGTTCCACTAACCGCAACCGATAGGAACTTCTGCGCTTCCTCTCTAGAGACAGCGTGGGTGCGATCGCTTTTGGCGTGCAACCACATCCACAATAGCTCCTGGTCCTCCACGCCTTCTTCTGGCGCACAGCGATCAGGAGCCTTCGGTTTGGCTCTCATGAATTCCTCTGCAAATAAACACTTACTTTTGTTGAATAGACTTCTTGCAAAAATACTGCTTTGAGATTATGAACCGCAGATAAACGCAGATAAACACAGATGAATTTGATTGATTTACGTGCGTCGATTGACTGCAAGCAAGAGGTCTAATGCTGGTTATTCTCTGTCAGCACCTTTTGCTTGATGAGGGGGTGAAGCGATCGCGCTTCGCTCCCATCGCCTCGCCTTTCTCCCTATCTAAATCTAATAGACCTCTTGCAAAAGTGCTGATTCCGGAGTTGGAACCACAGATGAACACAGATAAACACAGATGGATTGGATATTGTTGATCGAATGCGTGCAAGAGGTCTAATGATCAGTTCTGGAAGTTAGCAACATGCCCAACATCAGTCACATTCGCTTGAGTAACAGAGTTTCTCTTTGCCTCATAGAATCGGCAGGTAAG